>CAIPBT010000170.1 GCA_903863375.1 uncultured Ferrovum sp. | reverse complement strand
TGGCTGGGGCTCCACCGTGATCCGTCGACTGCAGACCGGCTTTCTCTACAACTATGCCTTCATGATGATCTTCGGCGTGTTCGCACTCCTGACCATCTGGCTCTTCAAGCCCTGAGCGGGCCGGATGATCCTCTGATGACCACGACTTCCTTTCTCAGCCTGTCGATCTGGGTGCCGGTGATCGCCGGCCTGTTGGTGCTGGCCCTGGGCTCGGGCGATCGCGCACCGGTGGCGCGCTGGCTCGCATTGATCGGGGCCGTTGCAGGTTTCCTCGTGACGGTGCCGCTCTACACCCATTTTGATCCCGCGCTCGCCACCATGCAGTTCAGCGAGTTCAGCCCATGGATTCCCGCCTTCCACATCAACTATCACCTCGGCATTGACGGCATCAGCCTGTGGTTCGTGCTGCTGAACAGTTTCGTCACCATCCTGGTGGTAGTGGCCGCCTGGGAAGTGGTGGAAGACCGCCCGGCCCAGTACCTGGCCGCCTTCCTGATCATGTCCGGGTTGATCAACGGTGTGTTCGCGGCCCTCGATGCCATCCTGTTCTATACCTTTTTCGAGGCGATGCTGATTCCGATGTTCATCATCATCGGCATCTGGGGCGGGCCGCGCCGGGTCTATGCAGCGCTGAAATTTTTCCTGTACACCCTGCTGGGCTCGCTGCTGATGCTGGCGGCCTTCATCTACCTGTTCCTGAAGGCCGGCAACAATTTCGAGATCCAGGCCTTCCACGCCCTGCACCTGCCGTTGCAGGCACAGATCCTGGTGTTCCTGGCCCTGTTCATGTCTTTCGCCGTCAAGGTGCCGATGTGGCCAGTCCATACCTGGTTGCCGGACGCCCACGTCGAAGCCCCGACCGGGGGTTCGGTGGTGCTGGCCGCCATCACCCTGAAAATCGGGGCCTATGGCTTCCTGCGCTTCAACCTGCCGATCGCCCCGGATGCTGCCCACTACCTGTCCGGCTTCATGATCACCCTGTCGCTGGTGGCGGTGGTGTACATCGGTCTGGTCGCCCTGGTGCAGGCCGACATGAAAAAACTGGTGGCCTATTCGTCGATCTCGCACATGGGCTTTGTCACCCTGGGATTCTTTGTCTTCAACCCGCTGGGGATCGAAGGAGGCCTGCTGCAGATGATCTCGCACGGCTTTGTCAGCGGCGCGATGTTTTTATGCATTGGCGTGCTGTACGACCGCATGCACAGCCGGCGGATTGCCGACTACGGTGGCGTGGCGAACACCATGCCGCGCTTTGCCGCCTTCTTCATGCTGTTTGCGATGGCCAACAGCGGACTGCCGGGCACTAGCGGTTTCATCGGCGAATTCCTGGTCACCCTGGGAGCGCTGCAGGCCAACTTCTGGTACGCCTTCCTGGCGGCCACCACGCTGATCTTTGGTGCCGCCTACACCCTGTGGATGTATAAACGGGTGGTGTTTGGCGAGGTGGCAAATGCCAGCGTGCAGGCGCTCTCGGACATCAACCGTCGCGAATTTGCCCTGCTGGCCGTGCTGGCCGCCGCTGTCCTGGCCATGGGCATCTATCCAAAGCCATTCACCGACCCGATGCATGCATCGGTGAATAAGCTGATCCAGCAGACCATGCTGAAGAAGATCTGAGGCCCGCCCCGAGATGACCACTGTTCCGAATCTTGCCCCGGCCTCGGCCGAAATCCTGCTGCTGGTGCTGGTATCGACCATCCTCGTGGCTGACCTGTATGTCGACCAGGCGCGCCGCTTCGTGACCTATTACCTGAGCCAGGGGGCCGTGCTGCTGACGGTGCTGGCCCTGGTGGTGGGACACACCAACACGGTGCCGGTCTACACCTTCACGAGCATGTTTGTGGATGACACCCTCGGTCGGGTGCTCAAGGTGGTGGTGCTGCTCACCGTGGGGGTGGTGTTTGCGTATGGCCGCGAATATTGCGCCCAGCGCGAGATCCTCAAGGGCGAGTTCTTCACCCTGATCCTGTTTGCCACCCTCGGCATGATGGTGCTGATCTCGGCCAACCATTTCCTCACCCTGTATCTGGGGCTCGAGTTGCTGGCCCTGGCTCAGTACGCCCTGGTCGCCTTGCAGCGCGACTCCGCGCGGGCCACCGAAGCCGCCATGAAATATTTCGTGCTGGGGGCGCTGGCGTCGGGTCTGTTGCTGTATGGCATGTCGATGATTTATGGCGCTACGGGTTCGCTCAACCTGCAGCAGGTAGCCAGTAGCCTTGCCAGCGGGCAGGTCGATCATCTGGTGGCGTCGGTCGGCGTGGTGTTCATCGTGGCCGGCCTGGCCTTCAAGCTGGGCGTGGTGCCTTTCCACATGTGGATTCCGGATGTCTATGAGGGCGCCCCGACGGCGATCACCCTGTTCATCGGCTCGGCGCCGAAGATTGCGGCGGTGGCGTTCTTCATCCGTATGCTGGGCGAGGGCCTCGCCCCGCTGGCCCATGACTGGCAGCAGATGCTGGTGCTGCTGGCGGTGGTGTCGATGGCCCTGGGCAACATCACCGCTATTGCACAGACCAACCTCAAGCGCATGCTGGCCTATTCGACCATATCGCACATGGGCTTTACCCTGCTCGGCATCCTGGCTGCCACCCAGCAGGGCTATGCTGCCGCCAGTTTTTACATCAGTGCCTACACGCTGATGGGGATGGGTGCCTTCGGCGTGATCCTGCTGCTGTCGCGGTCCGGCTTCGAGGCCGAGCAACTGGCAGACCTGAAAGGCCTGAACAAGCGCAGCCCCTGGTTTGCCCTGATGATGTTGCTGGTGATGATCTCGATGGCCGGCATTCCGCCCTCGGTCGGTTTCTTCGCCAAGCTTTCGGTGCTGCGCGCGGCGCTCGACGCCGGCTATCTCTGGCTGGTGGTGGTGGCGGTGCTGCTGTCCCTGATCGGCGCCTTCTATTACCTGCGGGTGATCAAGCTGATGTACATGGATGAGCCGGAAGACACCAGCCCCATCGGCGGCGACCTCGACCTGCGCGTGCTGCTGTCAGTGAATGGTCTGGCCGTACTGGTTCTGGGCATCCTGCCGCAGTCCTTCCTGGCCGTGTTCAACCACGCCATCGTGCAGTCCCTGCGCTGAACGGCCGACCAGACCATGACGACCGAATCCCTGCGCCCGCTCCCCACCAGCGATTTCACCGAACACCCAGCCAGCGGGGCCGAGGTTTATCAGGGGGAACTGCTGCGGGTGCACAGCGATTTGGTGATCCTGCCCGACGGACAACACGCCAATCGCGAGTACATCCGCCATCCCGGGGCCGCAGCGATCCTTGCATTGACCGATGACGAACAGGTGGTGCTGGAATGGCAGTTCCGTTATCCCGCAGCCCGGCATTATGTCGAGATTCCGGCCGGCAAGCTCGATGCCGGTGAGCCACCGCAGCAGGCGGCGCGTCGCGAGCTGCAGGAGGAAACCGGCTGGGTGGCCAGTCACTGGGAGCTGCTGGTCGAGCACGATGTGGCCATTGCCTACAGCAACGAGCGCATTCACATCTATCTCGCCACCGGTCTGGTGGCCGGTACGGCCCACCGCGACGAAGAGGAGTTCCTGGAGTGTTTTCTGCTGCCGTTTGATGAGGCGCTGGCGTGGCTCGATGCCGGCAGGATCACCGACAGCAAGACCCAAGTGGCACTGCTCACCTACGATCGCCTGCGCCGCGCACGGCGCTGACGTCTCGGACAGCCGTTGAGAACGGGGACTGCCGCTCAGGTCCCCGACTGCTGCTGACGTTTTGCACCGCCGCTGAGATCGCGGACAGCTGCTGGTATCTCGGACTGTCGCTGACGCGTTGGACCGGCGCCCTTGAATCCGGCTCCCTTGAGTCCGGCTCTCTTGAGTCCGGCTTTCTTGGGTCCGGCTCTCTTGAGTCCGGCACCCTTGAAACGGCCACGATCAACCCCATGTTGCCTGCAGCGCGCAGTCTTTGCGCGGCATGACATTTGCCCACCCCCGACGTCTTCAGGAGGACAGCCCATGGAAGCAACCGCTACCGCCCACGCACCCGAGCAGATGCAGTTTCAGGCCGAGGTTAAGCAGCTGCTGCAGCTGATGATCCACTCGCTGTACAGCAACAAGGAAATCTTTCTGCGGGAACTGGTCTCGAACGGCTCGGATGCCTGCGACAAGCTGCGCTTCGAAGCCGTCCAGATGCCGGGTTTGCTGGAAGAGGCACCAGATCTCAAGGTCTGGGTGAGCATCGACAAGGAAGCCCGCACCCTGACCATCCGCGATAATGGCATCGGCATGAGCCGGGAAGAAGTGATTGCCAACATCGGGACGATTGCCCGCTCAGGCACCAAGGAATTCATGAGTCGCCTGACCGGCGATGATGCGCGCGATTCGCATCTGATCGGACAGTTCGGGGTGGGCTTCTATTCGGGCTTCATCGTCGCCGACCGTGTCACCCTGGTGACGCGTCGTGCCGGTGCGGCCGCCAACACGGCAGTGCGCTGGTCGTCGACCGGCGATGGCAGTTACACCCTCGAAGATGCCGGCGAAGCGGCGCGCGGCACGAGCGTCACGCTGCACCTGCGCGAAGGGGAAGACGAACTGCTGGAGTCCTGGCGCCTGCACAACATCATCCGGCGCTACTCCGACCACATCCAGCTGCCCATCGTCGGCTACAAGGAAGATGGCGCGGAAGAGGTGCTGAACCAGGCCAGCGCGCTGTGGGCCCGGCCCAAGAGCGAGATCACCGACGAGCAGTACCAGGAGTTCTACAAGCACGTGGCGCATGACTTCGAGGCGCCGCTGGCCTGGAGCCACGCCCGGGTCGAAGGCCGCCAGGAATACACCGAACTGCTGTACGTTCCGGCCCGCGCGCCCTTTGACCTCTACGATCGCGAACCGCGACATGGCATCAAGCTGTACGTCAAACGCGTCTTCATCATGGAAGACGCGAAGAAACTGCTGCCGAACTATCTGCGCTTCGTGCGTGGGGTGATCGACAGCAACAACCTGCCGCTGAATGTCTCGCGCGAAATCCTGCAGGAAAGCCGGGACATCGACACCATCCGCGCCGGCTGTACCAAGAAGGTGCTTGGCCTGCTGGAAGATCTGGCCACCAACCAGCCCGAGAAATTCCAGGGCTTCTGGACCCAGTTCGGCCAGGTGTTCAAGGAAGGTGCCGGTGAAGAGCATGCCAACAAGGAAAAGTGGGCAGGTTTGCTGCGGTTCCCGAGCACGCGCAGCGAGTCGGCCGAAGCTCAGGTCAGCCTGGCCGACTATGTGGCCGCCATGAAGGAAGGGCAGGACAAGATTTATTACGTCACCGCCGATTCCTTCAATGCTGCGCGCAACAGCCCGCACCTCGAGGTGTTCCGCAAGCGCGGCATTGAGGTGTTGCTGCTGGCCGAGCGGGTCGATGAGTGGGTGGTCAGCCATCTGAGTGAATTCGAGGGCAAGGAACTGGTCTCGGTAGCACGCGGTGACCTCGACGCCAGCAGCCTGCCCGGGGCGGAGACGGCTAAGGAAGAGCAGGCGAAACAGGCTGATCAACTGAAGAATCTCTGTGCAGCCATGCAGTCGGCCCTGGGCGAGCGGGTGAAAGAGGTGCGCGTGTCGCAGCGGCTGACCGAATCGCCGGCGTGCGTGGTGGTGCCCGAGGGGGCCATTTCGGGCAATCTGGCCCGCATGCTCAAGGCAGCCGGTCAGACGGTGCCCAAGGACCAGCCGATCCTGGAAATCAACGCCGACCACCCCTTGATTGCCCGGCTGGATGCCGAGTCAGACCAGGCCCTGGTTGGGGAATGGAGCCATCTGCTGCTGGATCAGAGCGTGCTGGCCGAGGGTGGCCAGCTGGAAGATCCGGCCAGCTTCGTGCGGCGTCTGAATACCCTGCTGCTGAAATCCTGATCGTGAGTATCGGCAGCCGGCACCCCTGCCGGCTGCCGGCTGCCGACAACTGGCTTCCGCGCAATATCTGCAGGGGCTGGCGCACCCGTTGCCGCCGTCGATCGCCCGTTTTCGCGTGGCCTGAAGGGAACCTGCGCCAGACAAAGCACTCTGCTTCACACGGGCGCGCCGAGTCCCGGGTGAAAAGGCAAGCGTGAAGCGGCATGGATCTGGTTACCCTGACCGAGGCCGGACTGTACTGTCCGGCCGGTGATTTTTTCATTGATCCTGCACGGCCGGTGGCGCGTGCGGTTATCACGCACGCCCATGCAGACCATGCCACCACCGGGCATGGTGCCGTGCTGTGCTCGGCAGAAGGGGCCGGCATCACCCGCCTGCGCGTCGGCCCCCAGCCGACCCTGGAGGCCTTGCCTTGGGGCGAGCCCCGCCAGATCGGCGATGCCCGGGTGTCCTTGCATCCGGCCGGGCACATCCTCGGGTCGGCCCAGGTGCGCATCGAGGTGGCTGGCGAGGTCTGGGTCGCTTCCGGGGATTACAAGGTCGAGCCGGATCCCACCTGTACGGCGTTCGAACCGGTGCAGGCGCACACCTTCATCACCGAATCGACCTTCGGGCTTCCGGTCTATCGCTGGCCCGCGCAGCGGCAGGTGGTGGCAGACATGGCATCCTGGTGGCAGCGCAACCAGGCCGCCGACCGCGCGAGCGTGCTGTTTGTCTATGCCTTGGGCAAGGCACAACGCATCCTGGCCGGCCTTGGGACCCTGCTTGGGGACGATTGCGGCCCGATTGTCGTGCATGGCGCAATGACCGCCCTGACCGATGCCTACCGGGCCGCCGGGGTACGCCTGCCACAGACGTCGCTGGTCTCTGCCCTACCGAAGGATTTTCCCTGGCACCAGGCCCTGGTGCTGGCACCGCCGTCGGCGCAGGGCACCCCCTGGATGCGTCGTTTCGGCGCCTACGCCGACGCCTATGCGAGCGGCTGGATGCTGGTTCGCGGCCAACGTCGCCGCCGTGCCGTGGATCGTGGCTTTGTGCTTTCCGATCATGCCGACTGGCCCGGACTGCTGCAGGCCATCGAGGCCACCCGGGCGCAGCGGGTGCTGGTGACGCACGGCCAGGTGCCCGTGCTGGTGCGCTGGCTGGCTGAACAGGGCCTGCAGGCCGGTGCGCTGGAAGCCGGTTATGGCGGTGAACAGGAACTCGAGACGGCAGTGACCGTGCCCGACGCATGAAGGCTTTCACGGCGCTGTTCCAGGCCCTGGACGCCACCACCTCGACCCAGGCAAAACTGGCTGCAGTGCAGGCCTGGCTGGAGGCTGTGCCGGCTGCCGACGCCGCGTGGGGCGTGTTTTTCCTGACCGGACAGAAACTACCGCAACGGGTGCCGGTGGCCGAACTGAAGGCGCTGGCAGCGAGTGAAGCGAGGATACCGGCCTGGCTTTTCGACGAAAGCTACGAGGCGGTTGGCGATCTGGCGGAGACGATTGCCCTGCTGCTGCCGGCGCCCCAGCAACCGCAAGCGGTGCCCCTGCATCAACTGGTGGAGGGGCAGCTGCTGGGCCTGCGCACCCTGGATCCGGCAAGCCGCGCGGCAGTGGTGCGGCAGGTGTGGTGCTCACTGCCCAGTGAGCAACGGCTGGTCTGGAACAAGCTGGTGACCGGGGCCTTCCGCGTAGGCGTCAGCCGCCAACTGGTGCTGCGGGCGCTGGCTGCCGTGACCGGCCTGGAAGTCGGTACGCTCGCCCATCGCCTGATGGGGGGTTGGAAGCCCTCGCCGACAGCCTGGCAGTCCCTGATTGCCACCGATCAGTCCGATGCCAGAACCGGTCGTCCCTATCCGTTCTGCCTGGCACACCCACTTGAGCAGCCGGTGGCCCAACTGGGACCACGGGAAGCCTGGCAGGCGGAATGGAAATGGGATGGCATCCGCGCCCAGCTGGTCTGCCGCGGAGGTACCGTGCAGCTGTGGTCGCGCGGCGACGAACTGATCAGCGAGACCTTTCCCGAACTGGTGGCCGCTGGCCGGCACGCCTTTGCCGAAGACCTGGTGCTGGATGGCGAGGTGCTGGTCTGGCGGGATGGCCGCCCCGCGGGCTTTGGCGAACTGCAGAAGCGGCTGGGTCGCAAACAGGTCAGCCCCCGCCTGCAGGCCAGCCTGCCAGTGGTGCTGCTGGTCTATGACCTGCTGGAGCGGGCGGGTGAGGACCTGCGTGCCCAGCCACTCGCTGTAAGGCGTGCCGCGCTGGAACAGCTGATGCGCGATGTCGTCCTGCCGGTCTCGCCCCTGCAGCTTGCCCCGGTGCTGGCGGCGCCGGACTGGCCGGGCCTGGCCGCTGCCCGCGAGCAGAGCCGGGCAGAGGGCGTCGAGGGACTGATGCTGAAACGTCTCGACAGCCCCTATGCCGTGGGAAGGGCTCGCGGTGACTGGTGGAAATGGAAAGTGGTTCCTTACACCGTGGATGCCGTGCTGGTGTATGCCCAGCGCGGACACGGCCGGCGCGCCAACCTCTACACCGACTACACCTTCGCCGTTTGGCAGGGCGATGCCCTGGTACCCTTTGCCAAGGCCTACTCGGGGCTGTCTGACGCCGAGATGCGCGAAGTCGACGCCTTCATCCGGGCCAACACCCTTGAGCGCTTCGGTCCCGTGCGCACCGTGGCACCCGGGCTGGTGTTTGAAATCGCCTTCGAGGGGCTGCAGTTGTCCACCCGTCACAAATCCGGCATTGCCGTGCGTTTTCCAAGAATGGTGCGCCTGCGCCGGGACAAGCCACCCGCCGAAGCCGACCGTCTCGAGGACATCCGCGCCATGCTTGCCCGCACCGCATGCTGATTTTTTATACGGACCATTTTGTCCTGCCCCTGCCCGAGGGGCACCGTTTTCCCATGGCGAAATATGCCGAGCTACGCCGGCGGATTGCGCTCAGTCCCTGGCTGCCGGCCGGAGTCCTGCGCGAACCACCGGCACTCGACGATGCCATGCTGTGCGTGGCCCATGATCCGGCCTATGTGCAACGGGTGGCGACCGGGGCCCTCAGCGCCGCCGAGCAGCGCCGCATCGGTTTTCCGTGGTCGGAACGCATGGTCGAGCGTTCCCGGCGCGCCTCGGGTGCCACCTACGCCGCCTGTCTGAGCGCCCTGGAACGGGGTGCCGGCGTCAACCTGGCCGGGGGAACCCACCACGCCTATGCCGATCATGGCGAAGGCTTTTGCGTGTTCAACGACAGTGCGGTCAGCGCCAAGGCCCTGCTGGCGGATGGTCGGGTGCAGCGTATCGCCGTGCTCGACTGTGATGTGCACCAGGGCAACGGCACGGCAGCCATGCTGGCCGACGAGTCCCGTGTGTTCACCTGTTCGCTGCATGGTGCTGGCAACTGGCCCCTGCACAAGGAGTGCAGCGATCTTGATATCGCCCTGCCGGATGGCACCACCGACGCCGTCTATCTCGATGCCTTGCAGCAGGCCCTGCACACGGTCTTTGCGGCCGGCCATCCCGATCTGGTGATCTACCTGTCGGGCGCCGACCCGTGGGAGGGAGACCGTCTGGGCAAGCTTTCGCTGAGCAAGGCCGGACTGCTGGCGCGCGACCGCATGGTGTTTGACGCCTGCCTGCAGCGCGGCGTGCCGGTGGCCGTGACGATGGGGGGGGGCTATGCACCCCGGGTGGAGGACACCGTCGATATCCACTATGAAACGGTACGCGCTGCCTTTGCGTACTTTGGGCAATGAGCGCGACACCCAAAGTAGTCGCGGCGGCTGTCCCGGCCAGGCCATCCGGGCAGCCAGCGCATGCCGCGGCCGCCGAGGCGCTGCTCGACACCTGGCTGGCCAGTCGCGGCTGGCAGGCCTTTGCGTTTCAGCGTGCCGTCTGGCAAGCCTGGTGGCGCGGTGAGAGCGGCCTGTTGCATGCACCGACCGGTGCCGGTAAGACGCTGGCCGTCCTGCTGGGACCGCTGGCGCTCGCCCGCCTGCAGCAGGATGCCCAGGGCGGCGGACGGAGCGCCACCCGCGGCGTCCGGTTGCTCTGGATCACGCCGATGCGCGCCCTGGCATCAGACAGCGCCGGGGCATTGCGTGCCGCGGTCGAGACACTCGGTCTCGACTGGCAGGTGGCGGTTCGCACCGGGGATACGGCCAGTGCCGAGCGGGCCCGCCAGGATCGCGGCCTGCCGCAGATTCTCGTGACCACGCCCGAGAGCCTGACCTTGATGCTGGCCAGTGCCACCCGGCTGGCGGCACTGGATACCTTGACCGGCGTGATCGTTGACGAATGGCACGAACTGCTGGGCAGCAAGCGGGGGGTTCAGGTGGAACTGGCGCTGGCCCACCTGCGCCAACGCCTGCCCAGGCTGCAGGTCTGGGGTATGTCTGCCACGCTTGGCAACCTGGAGGAGGCACGCGATACGCTGCTGGCCGGGGCGCCGGGCGCCTTGGTGCATGGCGCGGTCGAGAAGCGGCTGCTGGTGGAAAGCCTGATACCGGCGACCCTTGAGCGCTTTCCGTGGGCCGGGCATCTGGGCATGCGCCAACTGGACGGCGTGGTGGCGCTGATCGAAGCGGTGCCAGGAACCCTGGTGTTCACCAATACCCGGGCACAGTCCGAAATCTGGTATCAGGCCCTGCTCGAGCGACGGCCTGACTGGGCCGGGGAACTGGCCCTGCATCATGGCTCGATCGACCGCGAGGTCCGGCGCTGGGTGGAGGAGGGCCTGCGCAGTGGCTCGTTGCGCTGTGTGGTGTGCACATCCAGCCTCGATCTCGGGGTGGATTTTGCGCCGGTGGCGCAGGTGCTGCAGATCGGCAGTCCCAAGGGCGTCGCCCGTCTGGCCCAGCGCGCTGGCCGCTCGGGCCATGCGCCGGGCCAGACCAGCCGGGTGGTCTGCGTGCCCACCCATGCCTTCGAACTGCTGGAGGCCGCCGCCACCCGGCGGGCGCTGCTGGCGGGTCGCATTGAGGCGCGCATGCCGGTGGCGGGTCCGATCGACGTGCTGGTGCAGCACCTGCTGACGTTGGCAACCGGCGCCGGCTTCCGGCCGGCGGCCCTGCTGCAGGAAGTGCGCACCACCCGCGCCTATCGCGAGCTGTCCGATGCCGACTGGGCCTGGACGCTGGAATTCATCCAGCACGGCGGCTGCGCCTTGCAGGCCTATCCCGATTACCGCAAGGTCGCGATCGATGCCGATGGCCTCTGGCGGGTGCAGGAGCCAACGATCGCCCGCCGCCACCGCATGAGCATTGGCACCATCGTGGCAGACGGATCGATGGAGGTGCGCTTCCTGCGCGGTGCCCGGCTGGGACAGGTGGAGGAGGGCTTCATCGCCCGGCTGTCGAAGGGCGACTGTTTCAGTTTTGCCGGGCGCGTGCTGGAACTGGTCCGGGTGGATGGCATGACCGCCCTGGTGCGCGCCGCGCGCGGCACCCGGGCCACGGTGCCGCGCTGGCAGGGCGGCAAGATGCCCTTGTCGAGCGAACTTGCCCATGGCGTGCGCACCCTGTTGGCGGAGTGGCAGGCTGCGCACCTGCCGGAGGATCGCCAGGCTGCGCACCTGCCGGAGGATCGCCAGGCCGTGCACCTGCCGGTGGACCGCCACGCAGACGGCACGACGGGAGACCGACCGCAATCAACCCAGAAGCCCCTCGAGCCAGAACTTCAGGCGCTGGCGCCGATCCTGCGGCTACAGCAACGCTGGTCTGGCCTGCCGACGCCCGACACGCTGTTGATGGAACGTATCTCCACCCGCGAGGGCTGGCATCTGTTTGTCTTTCCCTGCGCGGGTCGCCGGGTGCATGGTGCGCTGGCGGCCTTGCTGGCGTGGCGGCTGGCCCAGCGCCAGCCGGTCAGTTTTTCGATGGCCTGGAACGATTACGGTCTGGAACTGGTGACGGCGGAGGCGGGCCACTTCACCGACGCAGCACTGGCAGCGGCGCTGCAGGGCACGCCGGATGGCACGCAGGGCGAGCCAGACGGTGATCCCGACGCAGCGCTGCGCGCCGCCCTGTTGGGCAGCCTGAACGCCGCCGAGCTGCAGCGCCGGCAGTTCCGGGAAATTGCCCGGGTGGCCGGGCTGGTGTTCCAGGGCTATCCCGGCTCCGGCAAAAGTGCCCGTCAGGTGCAGGTATCCAGCAGCCTGCTGTTTGATGTGCTGAGCCGCTTCGATCCCGGCAACCTGCTGCTGCGTCAGGCCCAGCAGGAAGTGCTGGAGCGTGAACTGGGCTTTGCCGAGGTGCGCGCCTTCCTGCACGATCTGCCCCGGCGCACCCTGCGGATCACCGAACCACCGCAGGTCACGCCCTTCGCCTTTCCCTTGTTGGTCGAGCGTCTGCGCGAGCGGATTTCCACCGAGAGCCTTGCCGACCGGGTGGCGCGCATGCAGCGTCAGCTGGAGCAGGCCGCCGATGCGCGCTGAAGACGTGACGGTCGCGCATCAAAGCCATGCGGTGCAGTTGGCCGGCACGGTGGTGCAGGCGTGGTCCTGTCGCGCGCTGTACTGGGCACCCGAACGCACCCTGCTGGTGGCCGACATGCACCTCGGCAAGGCGGCCACCCTGCGCCATGCCGGCATTGCCGTGCCGGGCGGGACCGGCGCTGCCACCCTTGAGCGGCTGGCTGAGGTGATTGCACTGACCCGGGCCGAGCGGGTGATCGTGCTGGGGGACCTGGTGCATGCGCGCGCCGGATGCACCCAGGCGCTGGATGCCCTGGTGCAGGCCTGGCGCGCCCGACAGCCGGCGTTTGCCTGGGACCTGCTGGGTGGCAACCATGACCGCAGTGCCGGCGTTGACGACAGCCTGCTGGGACGGTGGGGGCTGGGGCAGATCGCCGAAGGCTGCGTGCTTGGCCCATTCCGGCTGGCGCATCATCCCCACGCCCATCCCGACGCTTACGTGCTGTGCGGTCACACCCATCCGGCCATCCGGCTACAGGGCCCAGGGCGCGACCGCGCGCGATTGCCGTGTTTCTGGTTCGGTCCGACGATCGGCGTGCTGCCGGCTTTCGGGGTGCTGACCGGCCATTTTGACGTCCGGCCGGCCGCTGGCGATCAGGTACTGGCTGTCGGTGACGGATTCATCCAGCCGGTCTGAGCGGATCCTTGCTCAATGCATGGGCGGAATGTCACCCATGTGAAAGCCGAAGGTGCCGCGCGAACGGTCCTCGAAGTAGCGACGCAGCGTTTCACCCACGGTGCGGAAGGCCAGCAGGTCCCAGGGGATCTCGTCTTCGCGGAACAGGCGCACTTCCAGACTCTCGGTGCCCGGGCCGAATTCGGGCTTCAGCAGACGGCCACGGAACATCACGTAAATCTGGTCAATGTGGATCAGGTTGTAGAAGCTGAACATCGCGCCGATCTCCACCACCGCCTCGGCTTCCTCGAGGGTTTCGCGCGCGGCCCCTGCCGCTGCCGACTCGCCGTTTTCGAGAAAGCCGGCGGGCAGCGTCCACAGGCCGTGGCGCGGCTCGATGGCCCGCCGGCACAGCAGGATGCGGTCTTCCCATTCCGGGATGCAGCCCACCACCATCTTCGGGTTCTGATAATGCACGGTGTTGCAGCGCGAACAGACGTGGCGTGGCAGGGTATCGCCCTCGGGCACCCGCAGGATCACCGGGGCACCACAGTCACTGCAGAAATTCATGACGTTGCGTTGTCCTTGAAAGGGGGGTGGCCGGTGCCCGCCGGTATGCTGCACTGCAGGGCGGAATCCGGGGGCGGCCATATTCCCTATGGTATCCTGAGATCTGAGCAGGTTGGCCGATGTGTATGTCCCGCAAGGGTTCCCTGCATGGGCCGTTTGTCTTTCCGGAGTGTTGCTGATGTCTGCGTCTTGGTTCCGTGTCCTGTCCCTGCTGGCCGCCTGTCTGGTGTATTGCGGGGGAGTGACCCCGGTGCGGGCCGAAGTGGCCGTGGTGCTGAATTCCGGCGAAGGCACCGTCAGCCTCGTCGACAAGGCCACGTATGCGGAAGTCTCGCGCACGTTTGTCGGACGCGAACCCCATCACCTGATGAGCCTGCCGGACAACAGCGCTCTGATCGTGGCCAATTCGGTCAGCAACGACCTTGTGTTTCTGGATCCACTTACCGGCAAGTTCAAGTCGCGACTGTCCAACATCAGCGACCCCTACCAGATCGGCTTCAGCCCCGATCGCAAATGGTTTGCCGCCACTTCCCTGCGGCTTGACCGGGTCGATCTGTATGAAGCCGGCACCTTCCGGCTGGTGAAACGATTTGCCACGCCGACCACCCCGTCGCATCTGGCCTTTGACCACAAAAGCAGCACCCTTTTTGTCACCCTGCAGGGGTCGGATGAACTGACCGCCATCGATCTCGCGACCCTTACCGTGCGCTGGAAAATTCCCGTCGGCAAGACCCCGGCCGGGGTGGTGGTCACGCCCGACGACCAGCATCTGCTGGTCGGCATCATGGGCGAGAACCGGGTGGCAGTAGTCGACTGGCGGCAGGCCAAGGTAGTGCAGAGCGTGATCACCGGAGCCGGCGCGCACAATCTGGTGCCGACAGGGGATGGCGTGCGCTTCTTTGTGTCGAACCGGGTCTCCAACACGGTGTCGGTGCTGAACGCGCAGACGCTCAAGGTGGAGGACAGCTTTTCGGTACCGGGAGGACCGGATTGCATGGAACTTTCTGCCGACCGGCGTGAACTATGGGTAACCTCGCGCTGGTTGCGGCAGGTTAGCGTGATCGACCTGCCGACCCACCGCCTCGTGCATGTAGTGCGCGTGGGTCGCTCACCGCATGGCATCTTTTTCGCTTCCCACGCGCCCCGCTAGGGACAGGTGGTCAGGTTCATGTCGGGAGACTCTGTGTTGTCTGTGCTGCAAGACCGTCTGCGGTTGCTGTGTGTCGGTGTTTCGATGGGATGGATGCTGGGCCTGCCCGGCGGGTGGGTGAGTCTGGCGGCCGCGGCGGAATCCGTTTCGGCCGCTGGCGGTGTTCCGGGCGAATGTCGGGCCGGCCACCTGTTCCTGACCATCGATACGGGCAATATGGCCGGCGCCGACCACATTGCCGAGGTGCTGCGCGCAGAACATGTGCGCGCCACCTTCTTCATCGCCAATGAGCCTACCTTCCGGGGAGACCTGGCACTGGACGATCATTGGCAAGGCTACTGGCGTGACCGGGTGGCAGAAGGCAACAGCTTCGGCAACCACACCTGGACGCATTACACGCTCAACCGGATGCT
>CAIPBT010000169.1 GCA_903863375.1 uncultured Ferrovum sp. | reverse complement strand
GGTCATCAGAGGATCATCCGGCCCGCTCAGGGCTTGAAGAGCCAGATGGTCAGGAGTGCGAACACGCCGAAGATCATCATGAAGGCATAGTTGTAGAGAAAGCCGGTCTGCAGTCGACGGATCACGGTGGAGCCCCAGCCAACCAGCCCGGCGGCACCGTTGACGAGACCGTTGTCGATGATCGCCTGGTCACCGATGCGGAACAGTCCACCACCCAGCGACAGCGCGCCACCAGCGAAGACGATCTCGTTGAAGCGGTCGAAGTAGTACTTATGGTCGAGCAGGGTGTATAGACCACCCACGCGGGCCTTGATCGCGGCGGGCACATCCGGGCGCAGCAGATACATCCAGGCCGACAGGGCGATGCCTGCCACGGCCAGGAAGAACGGCGGGGCCAGCATGCCATGCAGGGTGAAGGTGCCAACGCCGTGCCATTCCTCGCGCAGCGCGGCAATCGGGCCCTCCGGCGCCATCACGATGGAAGCGCCAAAGTAGTCACCAAACACGAGTGCCGAGATGCCGAGGAAACCGGCCAGCAGCGACGGAATGGCCAGCAGGATCAGCGGCGCCGTGATCACCCAGGGCGACTCGTGCAGATGCTCCTTGGTGTGGTGGTCCATGCGCTCTTCGCCATGGAAGGTCATGAACAGCATGCGGAACGAGTAGAAGGCCGTGATGAATACCCCGGCCAGCACGGCGAACAGGGCGTAGCTGCTGCCTGCCGCGTGCGACGCCTGCACCGCCTCGATGATCAGGTCCTTCGAGTAGAAGCCGGCAAACGGCGGGATGCCGGCCAGCGCGAGCGAGCCGACCACGGCGGTCCAGTAGGTGATCGGCAGGTGCTTGCGCAGTCCGCCCATGTTGCGCATGTCCTGCTCATGATGCATGGCATGGATCACACTGCCGGCGCCCAGGAACAGCAGTGCCTTGAAAAAGGCATGGGTAGCCAGGTGGAAGATGGCGACCGGGTAGGCCGACACGCCGAGCGCCACGGTCATGTAGCCCAGTTGCGACAGGGTGGAGTACGCCACCACGCGCTTGATGTCGTACTGGATGATGCCGAGAAACGCCATGAACAGCGCGGTGGTCGCGCCGATCACCAGCACGAAGGACCGTGCGGTCGGGCTCATCTCGAACAGGGGCGACATGCGCGACACCATGAAGATGCCGGCGGTCACCATGGTGGCCGCATGGATCAGTGCGGAAATCGGCGTGGGGCCTTCCATCGAATCGGGAAGCCAGACGTGCAGCGGCATCTGCGCCGACTTGCCCATCGCCCCGATGAACAGCAGGATGCACATCACCGTCATCAGGGACCATTCGTGGCCGGGGATCAGGGTGACCGTAGCAGCGGCGATACGCGGAGCCACTTCAAACACGGTCTGGTAATCCAGGCTGCCACAGGTGGCCAGAACCACGCCAATGCCGAGCAGGAAGCCGAAGTCGCCCACCCGGTTGACCAGAAAGGCCTTCATGTTGGCGTAGATCGCCGTGGGCCGGGTGAACCAGAAGCCGATCAGCAGGTAGGAAACCAGTCCCACGGCCTCCCAGCCGAAGAACAGCTGCAGGAAGTTGTTCGACATCACCAGCATCAGCATGGCAAAGGTGAACAGCGCGATATAGCTGAAGAAACGCTGGTATCCCGGATCATCGTGCATGTAGCCGATGGTGTAGATGTGCACCATCAGCGACACGAAGGTGACCACCACCATCATCGTGGCGGTCAGCGGGTCGATCAGGAAGCCCACATTCAGCTGCAGCGTGCCGACGCTGATCCACGTGTACAGGTTTTCGTTGAAGTGGAAGCCGTGGGCAAACACGGCGTTGGCTACCGCCAGGGCACCGGCCAGCGCCGTGGCCACGCCAAGAATGGTGGCAAAGTGGGCACCCGTGCGGCCGATGGTCTTGCCGAACAGGCCGGCAAGCAGGGCCCCCAGCAGCGGCGCCAGCGGGATCAGCAGAAGCAGGGCTTTCATGGCGGAAGCAGACATGGCGGGCGGTCAGTCCTTCAGGCTGTTGAGGTCGTCGACGTTGATGGTCGACAGGTTGCGGAACAACACCACCAGGATGGCAAGGCCGATCGCCGACTCGGCGGCAGCAACGGTGAGGATGAAAAACACGAAGACCTGACCGGCTGTGTCGTGCAGATAATGCGAAAAGGCAACGAAGTTGAGGTTGACGGCCAGCAGCATCAGTTCGATTGCCATCAGCAGGATGATCACGTTCTTGCGGTTCAGGAAAATGCCGACCACCGACAGGGCAAACAGCATCGCCCCGAGTACGAGGTAATGGGACAGTGTGATCAAGTTGCGGAACTCCCTGGGATGGCCTTCTGGCGGTGGTGATGGGGTGAGGAAGCGTACGGCAGGACGAGGCGTAGCCCGGAACCGGTGTACCGTACGCCGTCAGATCAGTCGGTGGTGGTTTCGCCTCGGGCGATGTCGACCATCCGCACCCGGTCCTGGCGCTTCACCCGCACCTGCTCGGCCGGGTTCTGGTACTTGGTGTTGCTGCGGCGGCGCAGGGTGAGGGCGATGGCCGCCACGATCGCCACCAGCAGGATCACGGCGGCAAGTTCAAAGGGGTAAAGGTAGGTGGTGTACAGCAGCATGCCCAGTTCACGCGTGTTGCTGTAGTTGGCAGGGGCCGCTGCAGCGCCAGCGCCCAGCGTGGTGAAACGGCGGCTGGTGGAGGCCAGCACCAGTTCGGCCACCATCAGCGTGGCTACCAAGCCCCCGATCGGAAAATACCGCCAGAAGCCTTCCCGCAACCGGTCCAGGTTGATGTCGAGCATCATCACCACAAACAGGAACAGCACCATCACCGCGCCCACGTAGACCAGCACGAGGCTAATGGCCAGGAATTCGGCTTCCAGCATCATCCACAGGCTGGCGCCCGAGAAGAACGCCAACACCAGGAACAGGGCGGCATGCACCGGGTTGCGGGCCACGATGACGGCAGCCCCGGCGCCGATCAGGATGGCGGCAAAGGCGTAAAACAGGATGACGGGAAACAGTTCGATCACTGCAGGAATCCTTTAACGGAAGCGCGCATCGGCGGCGCGGTCGCGGGCGATCTGCTCTTCGTGGCGTGCCCCCACCTCGAGCAGCATCGGCTTGGTGTAGTACAGGTCACCGCGCTGCTCGCCGTGGTATTCAAAAATGCGGGTCTCGACGATGGAATCCACCGGGCAGGACTCCTCGCAAAAACCGCAGAAGATGCACTTGGTCAGGTCGATGTCGTAGCGGGTGGTCCGACGCGAGCCGTCTTCACGTTGCTCCGACTCGATCGTGATGGCGAGCGCCGGACAGACGGCCTCGCAGAGCTTGCAGGCGATGCAGCGCTCTTCGCCGTTCGGATAGCGGCGCAGGGCATGCAGGCCACGGAAGCGGCCAGACTGCGGGGTCTTTTCTTCCGGATACTGCACCGTGATCTTGCGGGCGAAAAAGTGCCGCCCGGTCAGGCGCATGCCCTTGACCAGTTCGCCCAGCATCAGGCTGCCAATGAATTCCTTGATCGCTTCCATGACGTTTGCCGTATGAATCTGGTCGGGATTAGTGGAACCAGATGTTGATGAGGGGCAGTTGCCGCAGGGGCGCCTGCATCAGGGTGGCCACCACCAGCAGCCACACTAGGGCGATCGGAATGAACACCTTCCAGCCCAGACGCATGATCTGGTCGTAGCGATAGCGCGGGAAGGTCGCCCGGAACCACAGGAACAGGAACAGGATGAAGCCGGTCTTGGCCAGCAGCCAGAACAGGCCGGACGGCAGCAGCGGAATGGTGGTGAACGGAATCACCGGAAGCGGTGACAGCCAGCCCCCCAGGAACATCAGGCTGGTGAGCGCTGCCACCAGGATCATGTTGGCGTATTCGGCCAGGAAGAACACGGCGAAGGTCATGCCGGAATATTCGACATGGAAGCCGGCAACAATTTCCGACTCGCCTTCCGCCACATCGAACGGAGCCCGGTTGGTTTCGGCCACGCCCGAGATCAGGTAGACCAGGAACAAGGGGAACAGTGGCACGATGTTCCACTGCAGGATGCCAAGCGGGCTTTCCTGCGCCTTCACGATGTCGACCAGGTTCAGGCTGTGCGACATCACCAGCACGCCGACCAGAGCGAAGCCCATGGCGATTTCATACGCGACGATCTGCGCCGCCGAACGCATGGCGCCCAGGAAGGCATATTTCGAGTTGGATGCCCATCCCGCCACCACCACCCCATACACGCCCATCGAGGTGATGGCCATGATGTAGAGCAGGCCGGCGTCGACGTTGGCAAGCACCAGTTCGGGCGTGAACGGCACCACTGCCCAGGCCGCCATCGCCGGCATGATGATCATCACCGGCGCCAGGATGAACAGCACGCTATTGGCATCCGAAGGCACCACGATTTCCTTGGTGATCAGCTTCAGGGCATCCGCGATCGGCTGCAGCAAACCCAGTGGCCCCACCCGGTTGGGCCCCACCCGCACCTGCATGTAGCCGATCACCTTGCGCTCGGCCAGCGTCAGATACGCGACCGACCCCAACATGGGCAACACAATCAGCACGATTTTCAGCAGGTTCCACACCAGCGGGTGGTGCAGCACCTGCCACAACAGGTCAAATAGGGTCTGCGACTCAGCCACGGGCGGCCTCCGGCAACAGGGTCAGGGGGCAGCGCGGCATCATGCCAGGCGCTCGATCTGGAGCGGTCCAAACAAGGGACCCAGGCCAGCGGTTTCCGGATAGGCGGCGGAAATGCGCACGCTGCCCGCCGGCAGGCCGGGATCGGTCGCCAGCGGCAGATCCGCCGTCAACGTCCCCTGCCGTACCCGTACCCGACTGCCCTCGGTCACGCCGAGACCGGCAAGCAGCGCGGGATGCACCGTGACCTGCGGCTTCCAGCCATCGGGCCGGGCCTGCAACGACAGTGCGCGGCGCACGAGGGCATCGGCACGATACAGCGGGATCTCGCCCAGACGCTCCAGCCCGGCCTGCGCTGGCACGGCGCTGCCAGCTGGCAAGGCGGCGACCGCATTGAAGGCAAAGGCCCGGGCCCGGTCGGCCAGCGTGCCGGCCGGGGCCAGCGCGCGCCGCACGGCCTCGAGGTCGTCAAAGTCAAAACCCACCACATTAAGCAAGTTGCCCAGCACGCGCAGCACCTTCCATGCCGGACGGGCTTCGCCGCGCGGCTTGACGGCCGGAGTGAACGACTGCAAGCGTCCTTCGGTACTGACAAAGCTGCCGGCAGTCTCGGTGAAGGGGGCGATCGGCAGGATCACGGTGGCGTAAGCGCTGACTTGTCCGGTGAAGGCGGTCAGCGCGATGACCGTATCAGCGGCCTGCATCGCTGCCAGCGCAGCGGCACCATCGGCAGCGTCGACATCCGGTTCCGTGCCCAGCAGCACATAGGCCTTGCGCGGTTGCGCGAGCAGGGCCGCAGCCGGGGCGCCCTGCACTGCCGATGCGCCCAGGGCACCGTGCATCGGCACGGCACCGGCAACGTAGGCTCCCACACTGTTGGCGGCCTCCCCCAGCACACCGAAGCGGGCCATGGCCAGGCGCGCAATTTCCTGGGCCAGGCCGTGCAGCTGGGCGTAGTCCGGATGATGCTGGGCCTGGTTACCCAGCAACACGGCGGTACGCGCCCCCGCCAGCAGGTTGCGCGCGATGATTTTGGCCTCTTCACCGGCGCTCACCGACTGCAGCCCGAAGGCCGCATCCAGGGTCACGCCGCGCAGGCCGGCCAGCGCGACCAGCACTTGCCCGAGGATCTGGCCCAGCTCGGAGGGGCGGGCAAACAGCGACGCGGCGCGCGCCATGGCGAGATCGTCATCGGCCATGCCAACGAGATGCAGTTGCAGGCCTTTGCGGACAGCCTGGCGCAGCCGGACGCTGATCAGCGGGTGATCCTTGCGCAGGTTGCTGCCAACCACCAGCACGGCCTGCTGCTGGCCGATCTCGGCGATGGGCAGGCCAAGCCACGGCGCGCCCTGCGAGTGGCCGTCCAGGCGGAAATCGGCCTGACGCAGGCGGTGATCGATGTTGCCGGTGCCCAGCGCGCGCAGCAGGGCCTGGAACACAAACAGTTCTTCCACGCTCTGGTGCGGGCTGGCCAGCCCGGCGATCGCATCCGGGCCGCCGGCGGCGAGCGCGGCACGCAGGCCGTCCGCGGCCACCTGCAGGGCTTCCGGCCAGTCGGTTTCCACCCACTGGCCATTGCGCTTCACCTGCGGCTTCTGCGCACGGTCAGCGGCATTCAGGCCTTCATAGCCAAAGCGGTCCTTGTCCGACAGCCAGCATTCGTTGATGGCTTCGTTGATGCCTGGCAGCACGCGCAGCACGCGGTCGTTCTTGGATTGCACCACCAGGTTCGACCCGAGGCCATCGTGCGGGCTGATCGAACGGCTGCGGCGCAATTCCCAGGTGCGGGCGGCATAGCGGAACGGCTTGCTGGTCAGCGCGCCCACCGGACACAGATCGATCGCATTGCCCGAGACTTCCGAATCGACGGTGCGGCCCATGAACGCCATGATCTCGCTGTGCTCACCGCGACCGCCCATGCCCAGTTCCATCACCCCGGCCACTTCCTCGCCAAAGCGCACGCAGCGGGTGCAGTGAATACAACGGGTCATGTCGGTGGAAATCAGCGGCCCGAGGTCTTTGTTGGCCACCACGCGTTTGTCTTCTTCGTACCGCGAAGCACCACCACCGTATCCCACCGCCAGATCCTGCAGCTGGCATTCGCCACCCTGATCGCAGATCGGGCAATCCAGCGGATGGTTGATCAGCAGGAACTCCATCACGCCTTTCTGTGCCTTGACCGCGAATTCCGAATGGGTCTGCACCTTCATGCCTTCGGCCACCGGGGTGGCACAGGCCGGCAGCGGCTTTGGTGCCTTCTCGACCTGCACCAGACACATGCGGCAGTTGGCCGCAATCGAGAGCTTGTTGTGGTAGCAGAAGTGCGGAATGGCAACGTTCAGCTGCCGGGCCGCGTCCATGATCGTCTTGCCCGCCTCGATGGTAGTGGCACGACCGTCGATTTCGATGTTCAGCAGCGCCATGATGTCAGGCCGCCTTCGGATGCGCGTGCACGGCACCGCCGACCAGGCACTGCTTATGCGTGATGTGGTGTTCGAATTCCGCGCGGAAATGGGTGACGAAACTCTTCACCGGCATGGCGGCGGCGTCGCCCAAGGCGCAGATGGTACGGCCCGAAATGTTGTCCGACACATTGAGCAGCAGATCGAGATCTTCCGGACGACCCTGGCCATGTTCGATGCGATGGATCACCCGATACAGCCAGCCGGTGCCTTCCCGGCAGGGCGTGCATTGACCACACGATTCCTCGTGATAGAACCACGACAGCCGCTCCAGCGCGCGCACCATGCACACCGTGTCATCCATCACGATCACGGCACCCGAGCCCAGCATCGACCCCGCCTTGGCAATCGAGTCATAGTCCATGTCGGTCTGCATCATGATGTCGCCGGGCACCACAGGCGCCGAGGAGCCCCCCGGGATCACGGCCTTCAGCTTGCGACCGCCGCGCATGCCGCCGGCCATCTCGAGCAGGGTGGCAAACGACGTGCCCAGCGGAACCTCGAAGTTGCCCGGGTTGTTGACGTGGCCAGACACCGAAAAGAGCTTGCACCCTCCGTTGTTCGGGCGGCCGATTTCGAGGAACGCCTGCCCGCCCTCGCGGATGATGTAGGGCACCGAGGCAAAGGTCTCGGTGTTGTTGATGGTGGTCGGCTTGCCATACAGGCCATAGCTCGCCGGGAAGGGCGGCTTGTAGCGCGGCTGACCCTTCTTGCCTTCCAGCGACTCAAGCAGGGCGGTCTCTTCGCCGCAGATGTAGGCACCGTAGCCGTGCGAATTGTGCAACTGGAAGGAAAACCCCGAACCCAGGATGTTGTCCCCCAGGAAGCCTGCAGCCCGGGCTTCTTCAATGGCCTCTTCGCAGCGCTCGTAGACCGACCAGATCTCGCCGTGAATGTAGTTGTAGCCAGCTTTGGCGCCCATGGCGTAGCCGGCGATGATCATGCCTTCGATCAGGGCGTGTGGGTTGTAGCGCAGAATGTCACGGTCCTTGAAAGTACCGGGCTCGCCCTCGTCCGAGTTGCACACCACATACTTGTCGCCGCTGTAGTTCTTGGGCATGAAGCCCCACTTGATGCCGGTGGGGAACCCGGCCCCGCCGCGGCCGCGCAGGCCGGACAGCTTGACCTCGGCGATGACCTGGTCCGGTGTCATCGGCTGGGTCAGGATCTTGCGCAGGGCTTCGTAGCCACCGCGCTTCACATAGTCCACCAGGCGCCAGGTATTGTCGCCATCCAGTCCGCCCATGATCGCTTGCTTGCTCATTTCAGCTCCTCCAGCAGGTGGTCGATGTCGGCGTGGGACATCTTGCAGTGCATCGCCTTGTTGTTGACGAGAAGCACCGGCGCATCGCCACAGGCACCGAAGCACTGGCCCTCGCGCAAGCCGAAGCGACCGTCGGCGGTCACCTCGCCAAAGCCGATGCCCAGCTTCTGCTGGATACGCTCGGCGGCATCGAGGGCCCCGGACAGGGCACAAGGCAGGTTGGTACACACCGTGAGCTTGTGCCGGCCCATCGGCTTCAGGTTGAACATTTCGTAGAAGGAGGCCACCTCGTATACCGCCATCGACGGCATGCCAAGATAGTCGGCCACGTCCTGCATGACGTCATTCGACAGCCAGCCATGTTCATCCTGCACGATGGCGAGGGCAGCAATCACGGCCGACTGCTTACGATCTGCCGGGTACTTGGCAATTTCCCGGTCGATGAGGGTTTGGGCGTTGGAGCTCAGCATGTCAGCGGTCGATTTCCCCGAAAACGATATCCTGCGTGCCAATGATCGCGACCACGTCGGCGATCATGTGGCCACGCGCCATTTCATCCAGCGCCGCCAGATGCGGGAAACCGGGGGCACGGATCTTCATACGGTAGGGTTTGTTGGCCCCGTCGGACACCAGATACACGCCGAATTCGCCCTTCGGCGCTTCAACCGCGGCATAGGCTTCGCCCGGAGGTACGTGAAAGCCCTCGGTGAACAGCTTGAAGTGGTGGATCAGGCCTTCCATGTTGCCTTTCATGCCTTCCCGCTCCGGCGGCGCCACCTTCAGGTTGTCGGTGATCACCGGTCCCGGGTTGGCGCGCAGCCATTTTACGCACTGGCGGATGATGGCGTTCGACTGGCGGAACTCTTCGATGCGCACCAGGTAGCGGTCGTAGCAGTCGCCGTTCACCCCCACCGGGATCTGGAAATCGAGGTCGCTGTAGACCTCGTAGGGCTGCTTGCGGCGCAGGTCCCATTCGATGCCCGAACCGCGCAGCATCGGCCCGGTGAATCCGAGGGCCAGGGCACGCTCCGGTGAAACCACGCCGATACCGACCGTGCGCTGCTTCCAGATACGGTTGTCGGTCAGCAGGGTTTCGTATTCGTCCACGTAGGTGGGAAAGCGCTCGGTGAAGTCTTCGATGAAGTCGAGCAGCGAGCCTTCGCGCGCCTTGTTCAGGCTCGACACCTTGCCTTCCGTGCCTTTCTTGAACACCAGGTGCTGGGGCATGGTGTCTGGAAGATCGCGGTAGACACCGCCGGGCCGGTAATAGGCGGCATGCAGTCGCGCCCCGGACACCGCTTCGTAGCAGTCCATCAGGTCTTCGCGTTCGCGGAAGGCGTACAGGAATACCGTCATCGCGCCGACGTCGAGCGCATGGGCACCGAGCCAGAGCAGGTGGTTCAGCACCCGGGTGATCTCGTCGAACATCACGCGGATGTACTGGGCACGCGTGGGCACTTCCACACCGAGCAGCTTTTCGATGGCAAGCACGTAACCGTGCTCGTTGCACATCATCGACACGTAGTCGAGGCGGTCCATGTAGGGCACCGACTGCAGGAACGTGCGCTGCTCCGCCAGTTTTTCGGTTCCGCGATGCAGCAGGCCGATGTGCGGGTCGGCCCGTTCGATTACCTCGCCGTCCAGTTCCAGCACCAGTCGCAGCACGCCGTGCGCCGCCGGGTGCTGCGGGCCGAAGTTCATCGTGTAATTTCGGATCTCTGCCATGGCGCCTTACTCTCCGGTGTCGCCGTAGTGCGCTTCGCGCACGATGCGCGGCACGTTGTTGCGCGGTTCGATGCTGACGGGTTGGTAAATCACCCGTTGCTGCTCGGGGTCGTAGCGCATCTCCACATGACCTGAAATCGGGAAGTCCTTGCGGAACGGATGGCCCACGAAGCCGTAATCGGTAAGCAGCCGACGCAGGTCGGGGTGGCCGGCGAATACCGTTCCCATCAGGTCGAACGCCTCGCGCTCGTACCAGTTCGCATTCGGCCAGACCGGAATGAGGGTATCTACCATGGGGTAATCGTCATCCGGGCAATCGACGTGCACCCGCAGGCGATGGTTGTGGCGCACCGACAACAGGTGCACCACCACACCGTAGCGCGGACCGTCGCGCCCCACGGCGGCGTAGTCCGACCAGTCGATGCTGCAGAGGTCGATCAGCTGCTCGAAGTGCAGGGCGGGGTGGTCGCGCAGCAAGGTGCAGGCCGCCACCCAGTGTTGCGCCGCCACCTGCAGGGTGGTTTCTCCAAGCGCAGTACGCACCTGTATGGCTGCATCCGGCAGTTGGGCTGCCAGGACCTCGGCCAGGGTCACGGAAAGCTCGGACATGTTCAGGCCGCCCGTGCGATGGTGTTGGTGCGCTTGATCTTCTTCTGCAGCTGGATGATGCCGTAGAGCAGCGCTTCCGCCGTAGGCGGGCAACCGGGCACATAGACGTCAACCGGCACGATGCGGTCACAGCCACGCACCACCGAATACGAATAGTGGTAGTACCCGCCCCCGTTGGCGCAGCTGCCCATCGAGATCACCCAGCGCGGTTCGGCCATCTGGTCGTAGACCTTGCGCAAGGCAGGTGCCATCTTGTTGCACAGGGTGCCCGCCACGATCATCAGGTCGGACTGACGCGGACTGGGCCGGAACACAATGCCGAAACGATCCAGGTCGTAGCGTGCCGCGCCGGCCTGCATCATTTCCACCGCACAACAGGCCAGACCGAAGGTCATCGGCCACAGCGAACCGGTGCGGGTCCAGTTGATCACGGAGTCGAGCTTTGCCGTGACAAAGCCCTCGCTCATTACGCCTTCGATAGCCATCGTGACTGCTCCTGTAAGCGAACGCGCGATCTGGTCGGTGTTACTCCCACTCGAGGGCGCCCTTCATCCACTCATAGATGAAGCCCACCACGAGAATGCCGAGAAAAACCAGCATCGCAAAAAATCCGGGCAGTCCGATCTCGCGCAAGACCACGGCCCACGGGAACAGGAAGGCAATCTCGAGATCGAACAGGATGAACAGGATGGCCACAAGGTAGTAGCGCACATCAAATTTCATGCGCGCATCTTCGAAGGCTTCGAAACCACACTCGTAGGGGGAATTTTTTTCCTGGTCCGGCCGATGCGGACCAATCAGCCGACCCAGCAGGATGGGGCCGACGCCAACTGCAATGCCAACCAGGATGAACAACAGAACCGGGAAATAGTTTTGCAGCATGGCTCGATATCCGCTGGCCGGTGGTTCCGGACCCGCCGTTCACTGGGGTGTACGGCAGGCGCGTCGGCCTTCGGGCCTCACGCCTCGGTTGTTATGTGCCGGATTCAGGGATCACCTGAATCCGGACGGTATGTGGTGCCGCTGAGCAGACTCGAACTGCTACGGCTTTCGCCACCGCCCCCTCAAGACGGCGTGTCTACCAATTTCACCACAGCGGCATGATGCTGATCCACCGGAACGGATTCCAGGGTGGACCTGATTACTTTTTCGAGGAATCTCCTGCCGGTGCCGGAGCAACCGGGAGGGTTGCAGGGGCCGGCGCAACAGCAGGCGCAGCCCCCACGGGAATCTGTTGCGATTGCGCCGCGCCGGCGACAGGCGGCAAAGCGAGCGTACCCGGTGCCGGTGCGGTATCCGTGGGCAACACACCCGCCTTCTGCATCACGCTGGTGCCATGGCTGCGGTGGCCACCGATCCATGTCAGGGTCAGGCGGGGGAGGAAAAACACGGCGGCTAGCACGGCGGTGCTACGGCTGAGAAAATTGGCGGCACCGCTCGAGCCAAAGAGGCTACCGGCCGATCCGCTGCCGAAGGTAGCGCCCACGTCGGCACCCTTGCCATGCTGCAGCAGGACCAGGCCGATCACGCCGGCGGCGGCGAGGACGTGGACCAGCCAGATGAACGATTCAAACATGATTCAGGGAACCTTCCGGATTGAGACGAAATCACGAAGCG
>CAIPBT010000168.1 GCA_903863375.1 uncultured Ferrovum sp. | reverse complement strand
TGGTCTCAGCCACGGGTCTTATGGCGGGCCCTGCCTGACCTGACCAGAATAACAGCGTGGTTTGCGCGTTCTCGGTCCGGCCTTTCGGTGAGATGCGCGCCATCCTGTCTGCATCGGGTCATGGAGGAGGGCGTTGCCGTGGGGTTTCCTGTGCGGGGTGGTCATCGGGTGCCGCCGGCGCGTGGTTTTACGCTGCTGGAACTGGTGGTGGCGATTGTCCTGCTGGGCGTGCTGGCCAGCGTCACGGTGTTCAGTTTCGATGGCTCGCGCTCGCGCGGCCAGTTGCTGGTCACCGCCATGCAGGAATATGCGAATGCCCTCACCCGGATGAAGGCAGACACCGCCTGCTTTCCCGCCCGGCTCAGTGCGCTGGCGCTGCGGAATGAAGCCGAGGCCAGTCTGTGTCAGGTCTCGCTGGTGCAGCAGTGGAACGGGCCCTATGTGCGCGATGCAAGGACCAACGGCAGTGGCCAGATCCTGCTCGACCAGATTGCCCCCCAACTCCTGCTCGACCTGCAGACCGGGTCAGGGATCAATGGTGGTATCGCTTACCTGATCCAGGCCAGTCATGTCCCCGGCGACATCCTGGCCCAGGCGATGACCGCCTGCAATGGTGTGGCACCCGGCAGTGAAGGGGCGGCCGCGCGATGTGCGCGCAGCCTCGCGGCGGACGGCACCGGCAGTCTGGTCATGCGTTTTGCCGAGGTGCAGTGATGCGGCGGACAGGACGGCGCCAGGCGGGGCTGCTGCTGCCGGCCCTGCTGGCGGGCATGCTGGGCCTGGTTCTGGTGCTGCTGGCGGCGCGCGAACAGATCAGCCTGCATCACCTGACCGGGCAACAGGCGCTGCGGCAGGCGCAGCAGGCAGCCACCGTTCGGCAGCGCCTGACCGACTGGTATCAGCAAAACCAGTTCCTGCTGACGCAGGCCGCCGGCGCAGCACCCGCGCCTGCGACGGTTCTCGCGGATTTGCGCGCCCCGGGGCCCTGGCATGCGCTGCTCGGCACCGTGCACGCCTGCGCCGGCGCGCGCGGTGCCAGCGTGTTTGCCTGGGTCGACAGTACCCAGGGGCCCGCCCAGTTCGATCCGGTGCGGCAGGGACTGATCGGCGCCCATGCCGACACGCAGCTGGTGGTGGTCGATGGCTGCGCCCTGCAGCAGGCCGCCGTGCAACAGGCCAACCGCACCCTGCAACGGGTCGCGCAGCGCCTCGAGAGCTGGTTCCAGGCCCGGGTCGCCGACGACCCCCGCCATCGCCTTGATCGCAATTATTTCCAGGAAGCGGCACCGACCTGTGTGGCAGGGCCAGACCAACTACCCTGTCTGCCCGACTATGTGCCGGTCACGGGCCTGGCATTCTTCCAGCGGCAGCTTGGGCTGCAGCCCAGTGAACTGGTCGGCCCGTGGGGTAGCCCGTTCCCGGTTGAGGTCAGCGCTGGCGCGCCCGCCAGCCAGCAGCCACCGTATTCGCTGGCGTTGCGGCTGCAGACC
Organism: uncultured Ferrovum sp.; assembly: GCA_903863375.1. Taxonomy (GTDB): domain Bacteria; phylum Pseudomonadota; class Gammaproteobacteria; order Burkholderiales; family Ferrovaceae; genus CAIVHB01. Next base: position 5,777 of record CAIPBT010000168.1, on the reverse strand, counting down.
CCCTGGGGCGACGCGCTGGCGGCGCAGGCCGTACAACCCGGCGCCTGATCGCGCAGCGGTGACCATGAGCGCCACGACCTATCTGCAGGACCAGATTGCCACCTTGCTGCAAAGCGGCCTGGAATTCAGCGACGTGCATGTGCGCGAAGGAGCGGCCCTGCGGGTGCGGTCCGCCGGACGGCTGCGGCTGCAGGAGGGCAGCGTGGTCAGCACGCAGGCGCTGCATGGTTTCCTGGCTGGCGTATCGCCGGACGCGCACTGGACGGCGCGTCTGGAACAGGGCGCCGGTCACTGGGATTTCAGCTTCAGCCTGGGCGACACGCGATTCCGCTGCAACCTGCATCGTTGTGAGGCTGGTCGCGTGCTGGTGCTGGTGTTGCGGCGGCTGGAGGGGCATCCGGCGAGCCTTGAGCAACTCGGTCTGCCGGCCTCGGTACTGCAGTTTGTGGATCGCCGGGCGGGACTGGTACTGGTGACAGGGCCGACCGGCTCTGGCAAGTCAACCACCCTGGCGGCCCTGGTCGACCATATCAACCAGACCCGCGACGGGAAGATCGTGACGATCGAGGATCCGATCGAATTGCTGCACCGCTCGGCCCGGTGTTCCATCATCCAGCGCGAAGTGGGTACTGACGTCGAATCCTTTGCCGAGGGGTTGCGGGCGGCCTTCCGGCAGGATCCCGACGTGATCCTGATCGGTGAGATCCGTGATCGTGACACCATGGCCACCGCGCTCGCCGCAGCGGAGGCGGGACACCTCGTCCTGGCAACGCTGCACACCCTGTCGGCCGCCAAGACGGTCGACCGCATCACCGACTTCTTTGCCGGCGAGGACAAGTCCCTGGTCCGGGGGGTGCTGGCCTCCGTGCTGGTCGGCGTGATCGGGCAGGTCCTGCTGCCCCGGCAGGATGGGCAGGGCCGAATCCTCGCCTGGGAACTGATGGAGGCCACGCCAGCGCTGGCCAGCCTGATCCGGGAAGGGCGCAGCCATCAGATTCCGAACACCATCAGCACCGGAGGGCTGCCCAACCTACAGTTGCTCAACCGCACGCTCAGCCAGCTGGCGCGGGCACGGCTGGTAGCACCGCGCGAAGCGCGCCATGCAAGCTATGATCCGCGCGACTTTGATCGCGAGTTCGAGGTCCGCGAGGGGCGTCATGGCGGGGACTGAGGGCCGTCGACGGCGGCCGAGATCGGCGGCAGGTTTCACCCTGCTGGAGCTGACGGTTTCGCTCGCGGTGCTGATGCTGTTGTCGGGACTTGCTGCCGCCAGCTTCACACCCTGGCTGGATTTTCAGCAAAAGCTCGATACCGATGCCCGGCTCGACACGCTGCAGGCAGCCTTTGCCGACCTGCTGGCCAGATCGGCCCTGCAAGTCATGGCCGACCCCGGGCGGGCGGTGCTGCCAGTGGGTCCGCAGACCCTGGCGGATGGCCAGGTCCTCACCGACCCTGGCCTGCGCACGAATCTGGCGCAGGCGCTGCACCAGCCGCTCAACCTGCTGGAGGATGGCTACCACCAGTCGTGGGTGCTGCGCGTGTCGCTGGGTCAGACCCGTGAGGAGCAGGGCACGCCGGTGCGCTATCGGGTGCTGGCCCTGTTGTCGCCGGGGGCAAATGGTCATCTCGAGGCCGGAACCCGCTTCGACCCGGCGCTGGGCACCCTGGTGCTGGCCGGCGACGATCGTGGCGTGCTGATTGACGGCCTGCCGGCGGCACGGACCGCCTTCCTGCAGGTGCAGGATCGCGTGGACCGCCTGGCACAGGCCCTGCAATCCTGGTTCCAGTTGCGCTGGCAAGGCGATGCCGATCGGGATGTGTCCATCGACTATTTTGCAGGGCCCTGCGCCGGCGACGCGCTGGCCCCGGCCTGGGACAGCAGCGCCGATGCCCTGCCGAATGGCTGCGGTGGCGTGCTCGATGCGGGCCTGCTGGCACCGCTTCTGGCCTTGCAGGCAACGGATGTGGCCGATGGTCTGGGCGGCCATCTGCAGGTCGACAATGCCTCTGCGGCGGTCCGTAATCCAGACAATCCCGATGCCGCCCTGCGAGTGCCGCCCTATAGCGTGCTGGTGAGCGCTGCCCTGCCGGGCGGCGGGCAACTGCGGCGCAGTGTGCTCGGTACCTTCTGATGCCTGGGGCAAATCATGACCCGTTCCGATGTGTGAAGGAGATGCTGGCATGAGGTTTTCATCTGGTCTGCTGCGCTGCCTGCCCGCCGTGGCCATCCTGCGCGATACCACCCAGCTGGCCCCTGAACTGCCGGTCATCGCCCGGCCGGTCACCACCCGTCTGGTCACCACCCGTCCGGTCGCCATCCTGCTCGGCACCTTCCTGCTGGTGGCCGAAAATGCCGGGGCAGTGCCACCGGACAGCGACGCAGCAGCGGTGAATCCGTTCACCGGCAGCCCGCGCAGCCTAGAACAGGCACGCTGGGCGCTTGAGCAGTCGCGTCTGGAGGAGCAGCTGCAGCAGAGTCTGCTCAACCGGCGGAAACTGGAAGCCGAGCGTCAGCGTCTGGAAGGAACAGGATCGGGCTCATGGCCGTCACCGTCGGGGGGGCTGCTGCCTGGCGAGGGCACGGCTTTGCCGGGGCCCGCGCCTGGCGCCACCCTGGCAGGGCGTCCGACCCCACCGCTGGCGGTGGCGCCGACCGCAGGACGGCAGGGCACGCATGCCCTGCGGTCTTCGTCGCGCCATGTCGCCGTTGCACCGCCGCCGCCGCGCGTGCTGGGCGTGCGTCAGGGCAGTGACGGCTGGGTGCTGCTGTGCGCCGAGCAGGGACAATTACGGGTATTGCGGCCAGGCGAAGCGATCGGCCACGCCACGCTGCAGGCGGTGACGGCAGAGGGATACCGTCTGGATGGCGTGTTCCACGCCGTGGAGGTGGGCGCCGTGCGATTGCAGGGTCATGCCACCGAGCCGCCCGGCATGCCCGAACCCGCCGATCACCCGGAGCAGAATGGCGGCTTTACCCCTGCGGCGCTTGCCGACCTCGCCCTGCCTGGCGGGGCCAACCTGCCCGGCATCAGTCCGCCCGGCGCCAACCTGTCCGGCACCAGTCTGCCCGGCATCAACCTGCCCGGTACCAACCAGTCCGGCGCCAGCTTGTCGGGTACCGGCTTGCCTGGCACTGGCCTGTCCGGCAACAACGACGCTGGCGGTGGCCGCCTGCTGGCGCCAACCCTGCTGCCGCCAGGCGCTTCGGTGCTGCAGAGCCGTCCCTTGTCGCCTTGACGGTGCGGCCTTTGTTTCTTGCGGGTCGTGGCAGGCGACAGATCCCGACGATGATGCTGGCGGTCTTGCTGGTGCCGCAGACTTCCGACAGTGCCCGGCTGGGCAGCCGCCAGCCGCCGGTGCTCTACGTCAGCCAGTGGTGTCAGACCGATGCCCAGGGGCGCGTCGTCAGTCAGGCCTTGCAGGCCCATCTGGGGCAGCCAGGCAGCACGGCAGACGGCTTGCAGGCGAGCTGGACGACTGCCCTGGATCAGGCAGTGGATGCCGGCCCGCTCGGCGTACAGCCGGTGCCCTGGATGGACCGGATCCTCGCTGGCGGTTTGCCGGGCCAGCTTGGGGTGGCGGGTGCAGGCTCGGGGACGGGCATCCCGGTGCGACCGCTTGCTGGCGCTGGCGCTGGCTTCGGTGCTGGCAGCACGGGTCTGGGCGCTGCCATTGCCACCGTACCGACGCCGGCAGACCTGCTGGCGGCCGCGAATCAGGGCCTGCAGGCACAGGGAACTGGCCTGGCAGGGCGGCTCGCAGCCGCCCTGCGCACCCTGGGCGCGAATACCGCCTGGTTTCAATACCGGCAGCAGGTGTCCTTTGGCGGCCAGCCCGTGACATTCATCTGGAACCTGCACGCCGATGCCAACACCACCTGGTTTGCAGGCAGCGCTGCCCTGGCGGCCACCGGCACCGCCGTGCTGGCAGCGCGCTACACCAGTCTGGCGGCGGCACAAGGGCTGCCTGATGGTTACCAATATCCGGATGGCGGCTGGCTGCGCTGGCAGTTGCTGGATGCTTCCGGTCAACCCGTCGGCAGTCCGCAGTCAGCCAGCACGGCAGGTGCCTTTGACGGACCGGCCGGGCTGTCCTGCCTGCTCGGTCAGGCAGCTGGCACCGTCTGTCGCCGTCCCGATCTGGCCCTGACGGCCCTGGCCCTGCGCGCCGGCGCGGCGCAGGTCGACCTGCAGTATGTGGTCGGGCTGCAGCCGGCCTTCGCCGCCACGCAGGGTGGTACCAGGCTCGCCATCGCGCAGTTGCAGGTGAACCGGCAACTGCGTGGCCAAGGGCCTGGCTGCAGCCTGCCACCGTGGCAGTTCATCAATGTGGATCAGGCCGCCTTTCAGGTACAGGCTGATCTGCGTCACTTTGTTCAGGCCTCGACCGGTGGCTGGACCGAAATGACCGGGCAGCGCAGTGTACTGGCCGGCACGCTGGCGCCCTGGCGGACGCTGGCGGTGGCGGTGGCCGCCAGCGATCTGGCGGATCTTCCCAACGAGCTGATCGATCCCGACACCGGTCGGCGGGTGCGCGTGGACCAGTTCACGCGCGGTGCCACCGCGCTGCAGGTCAGCCCGCTCACCTGCCAGGCTGGCGTGCCGTCGGCACGCGAACCTTGACCCCTGCGCGCAGCGACCGTGACAATCGAGGCCCTCTTGTGTTGCGCGAGCAGGATTGACGGTGACATCGCTTCCGGCGGATCAGTATTGTGTCGAAATCAGCCGACCCGGGCCACCGGCCGTGCTGCAAGGCGCTCGCGTACCCTTGCCCGCCCCCGGACCGGGACAGGTGTTGCTCAGGGTGCATGCCGCCGGTGTCAACCGGCCTGACTGTCTGCAGCGGGCCGGGTTTTATGCACCACCACCCGGCGCTAGTCCGGTGCCGGGACTCGAAGTGGCGGGCGAGATCGTCCAGCTCGGCGCATCGGTGCCTGCGCACTGGCTGGGTGCCGCGGTCTGCGCCTTGCTGACCGGGGGGGGCTACGCCGAATATTGCGTGGCAGATCTGGCGCTTTGCCTGCCCATCCCGGACGGGTTCAGCATGGCCGAGGCGGCCTGCCTGCCGGAAACCTGTTTCACGGTGTGGTCGAATGTCTTCGATCGCGGCCAGCTGCAGCCCGGCGAAACGCTGCTGGTGCAAGGCGGGGCCAGCGGCATCGGTACAACCGCGGTGCAGATGGCCCATGCGCTGGGTTACCGGGTATTTGCCACTGCGGGTACGGACGAGCGGTGTCGTCTGGTGGAACGTCTGGGTGCGGAGCGTTGCATCAACCATCGCGACGAAGACTTCGTCGCCGTGCTGCAGCACGCCACGGCTGGCCGCGGTGTTGATGTGATCCTCGACATGGTGGCGGGCGAGACCCTTACCCGCGAACTGCAGGTGGTGGCCGATGACGGCCGGATCGTGCTGATTGCCTTTCTCGGGGGCGCGCAGGTGCAACTGGACGCCAGCATCCTCCTGCGCCGTCGCATCACGGTGACGGGATCGACGTTGCGTCCTCGCCCGGTCGCCTTCAAGGCACGTATCGCCGCAGCGCTGCTGGCGCGGGTCTGGCCGACGCTGGCCGCTGGCCAATGGCGTCCCCTGATCGATTCGTGGTTTCCGCTTGCCGAGGCTGCCCGGGCACACACCCTGATGGAGAGTGGGGCGCACATCGGCAAGATCGTGCTGGAGGTGGCATGAGCGGCCGGGCGATGCGGTGGGCATGGTCTGTCTTGCTGCTGCTGGGCGCCTGCTCCCTGCCCGTTCTGGCGGCTGCCGATCTGATCTGGGAC
>CAIPBT010000167.1 GCA_903863375.1 uncultured Ferrovum sp. | reverse complement strand
GTTTGCCGCCGGCAAGCGCTGCAGCCTGCTGAAGGCTGTGGGTCATGGCCTGTGGGCCTTCCTGCGCACCTATCTGCTGCGCGCTGGGTTTCTGGATGGACCGCATGGCCTGATGCTGGCCGTCTCGAATGCCGAGGCCACCTATTACCGGTATGCCAAGCTGTGGCTGCTGGGACAGGAGTCGGCGCGGCGCGGGCCGGACTGAAGCTGCCGGTGGGGTTGACTGGCGTCTACTGGCGCAGGCTGGCCAGTGCCAGGGCCTGGGCGATCGCGGCCGTCACCCGGGACAGGGGCAACTCGTCCAGACAACGGCTGCGACTCGCCACATGACGGTCGCATCCCTCCAGCAGGCAGGGTACGCACGACGCTTCGCCCTGCAGCAGCCAGACGTTGCCGAAATGGCGGCTGCCACGAAAGCTCCAGGGGCTGTCGGTCTGACGCAGGCGGGCGGGCCAGGGGCCCCAGCGCACGGGATTGGAAGGGCCGAACAGCGCGATGGTGGGCACGCCAGTGGCGGCTGCAACGTGCGTCATCACGGTGTCTGGCCCAACAAAGATGCGTGCCATCGAGATCATCCGGGCCAGGGCATCGAAGCCCTGGCTGCCGCACAGGTCCAGGGCCCCGGGAATCTCCGCAGCGAGACCGGCGCAGAACTGCTTGTCGTCGTCGGTCGGGCCGCCGGTCAGCACCACCTGCATGCCGTCCAGCGCCAGCGCCCGGCCAAGCCCGATCCAGCGTTCGCGGGGCCACGCCTTGTAGGCAAACTTCGGACACGGATGCAGCACGGCGTAGGTCTGGCGCAGGCCGGGAATGGCGGGAAACAGCTTGCGGCCGGGAGGCACCACTTCGCGCCAGGGTGTCAGACCGAGGGCCTTGGCAAGGCGCAGCGGCGATTCGATGGCGTGCTCGCCGGTTTCATTGAAATCCACCCAGGTGCCGGGAATCAGCCGGCGCCCGCGCGCCGGATCGGTCTTGCTCCAGAGTCCCAGGCAGCGACGGCCGGCCCAGCGCGCCAGAAAACGGGCACGGTCGCTGGCGGTGGCGGCCAGGGCGATGTCATAGCGCCGGAACAGCCGCAGGTAAAAGCGCAGTCGGGCGCCACGGTCGCGACCTGGCATCAGCAGGACTTCGCCGATATCCGGATTGCCCTGCAGGATGCCCTCGGTACCGGCCGGCACCAGCACGTCGATGCGGGTGTCCGGCCAGCTGCGCCGGATCGTCCGGATCAGGGGCGTGGTCAGCAGCACGTCACCGATCCGCCGGGCGCACACCACCAGCACGCTGCGCTGGCGGTCCTTCACGACTGGCGCTCCCGGCGCATGCGCCCTGTCATCTCGCTTCCCTTCATGACACTGCCACCAGCCCCTCGGCACTTTGCATCCGCACCAGACGGGCGTAGCTGCCATTCCGCGCCAGCAAGCTCTGGTGCGTGCCCACTTCGACGATCGCACCGGCTTCCAACACCACAATGCGGTCGGCCTGTTCGATGGTCGACAGCCGGTGTGCGATCACCAGCGTGGTGCGGTTGGTCATCAGGGCATCCAGCGCTGCCTGCACGTGCCGTTCGGACTCGGTATCGAGTGCCGAGGTGGCTTCGTCGAGCACCAGCACCGGGGCATCCTTCAGGATGGCACGCGCAATCGCAATGCGCTGCCGCTGGCCGCCAGAGAGGCGGGCACCGTTCTCGCCGATCAGGGTGTCGAAACCCTTCGGCAGCGCTTCGATGAATTCCAGTGCGTGCGCCGCCCGGGCCGCCGCGCGCAGGCGCTCAGGTGCCACGTCACGCAGCGGTCCGTAGGCAATGTTATGGCCCACCGTGTCGTTGAACAGCAGAACTTCCTGGCTCACCAGGGCGATGTTGCGGCGCAGGGCAGCCAGCGTGAACTGGTCGAGGGGTACGCCGTCCAGCAGCAGCTGACCGCTGGTGGCATGCAGGAAGCGCGGCACCAGGTTGGCCAGCGTGGTCTTGCCGCTGCCAGAGCTGCCCACCAGCGCGATGGTCTCGCCCGGCCGTACGTCCAGGCTGAAGTCGTGCAGCGCCGGACGATTGGCGCGTGGATAGTGGAAGCCCACGTGCTGGAAGTGCAGGGCACCGGCCACCCGTCCCGGGTCGTGGGTGCCTGTGTCGTCTTCTGCCGGCGTGTCGATCAGGTCGAACACGCTTTCGGCGGCCGCCAGGCCCCGCTGCAGCGACTCGCTGACGTCTGAAAGACGCTTCAACGGGGCCAGCAGCATGATCATGGCGGTGATGAACGAAACGAATCCCCCGACCGTGGTCTCGTCCCGGTCTGACTGCTGGATCGCCAGCCAGACGATGGTCGCGATGGCGATCGCCGCCACCATCTGCACCAGTGGTACGTTGGCGGCCGCCGCGGTGCTGTGTTTCAGGTTGAAGCGCCGCAGCCGGTCACTGGCGCGCCCGAACCGGGCCGCTTCGTCGGCCTGGCCGCCATACACCTTGATCACGCGCTGACAGGCAATCGCTTCGTCGCTCAGCGCGGTCAGGTCGCCCATCGCCTGTTGTGCCTCGCGGCTGACCGAGCGCAGTCGCCGGTTGAAGGTACGCACAATCACGCTGATCACCGGTGCCGCCAGCAGGGTCACACTGGTCAGTTTCCAGTTCAGCCACATCAGCCAGCCGAGCAGGCCGATCACCACAAAGGTGTCGGTGACCAGATTGGTCACCACCCCCGTTGCGGCCTGCATCACCTGAGCCACATCGTAAGTCAGTCGGGATACGGTATTGCCACTGGCATGATCATCAAAAAACGCGGCCGGCAGGTCGAGCAGGCGCCGGAACATGCGGTTGCGCAGATCCATCACCACCTGGTTGCCAACCCAGTTCATGGCATATTTCGAGATGAAATTGGCAATGCCACGCGCCATGAACAGGCCGACCAGCGCCAGGGGCACCAGCGCCTTCCAGGTGGGGTCCTTGCGCACGAAACTCTGGTCGAGCATGGGTTTCAACAAGGCCGGCAGGACCGGCTCCGTGGCGGCGGTCAGCACCATGCCCACCAGCGCGATCGCAAACTGCCAACGGTAGGGCCAGACCTGTGCCAGCAGGCGTGCGTAGAGACGGCGGGTATCGACCGGCGCAGACGCCGGCACAGCGGTTTCGGTCATGTCCCGATTATACGTGCGAGGTGCCCGGCTGTCGGATTGCCAGCAGCAGGCGCACCGTTCAGCCAGCGAGTGGCTATAATCACCGCATGGAACAAGAACTGAACCAGCTCGAAGCAAAAGCAGCCCAGGCGGTCGAGCAGTGTGAGCGGCTGCGTGCCGAAAACGCCGACCTGCGCCAGCAGCTGGCCGGGCGTAACGACGACATCAAGCGGCTGTCGGAAAAGCTTGAGGAAAGTCGCCGCCGCATCGAGGCACTGCTCGCCCGCATGCCTGGTTGAGCACAGGGACTGAGATGACCGATCCGGTCCGGCAAGTCGACATCATGCTGCTGGGCAAGGAGTATCGGGTTGCGTGTCCGGCGGGCCAGGAAGGCAAGCTGATGGAGGCCGCGTTGCTGCTCGACGCCCGCATGCGCGAAATCCAGCAGCAGGGCAAACTGCTGGGGGCGGAAAAGATCGCGATCATGGCGGCACTCAACATTTCCCATGATTTCCTGTTTTCTTCTGCCAGCAAAGGCTACGACTTGCACGAGGCAAGGCGTAGAATGCGACAGATCGAGCAGAAGCTGGATGGTTGCTTCTTCGAGCAGGACACGCTGTTCTGAACTTTCGCCCGGGCTGGCGGCAACAGGCAGCCCCGGCACCGGTCCAGGCATCAGACCACAACTCTGTTTCACGTTCCCTGCGGTGTTCGTTTAGGCTCATATTCTTTGAACCGATAATCATCTGACCCCGGGTGCTTGCCCACAGGCTGCCAGTGTGCGCGTCCTACGCGGACGTACCTGAGGCGGCCGGCCGGCGCCCCCCTGTATAGGCGTGGGTTCAAGATGCGAGTCTGGCGGCACCGGCGGGGAACCCCCCTCATCCTTCCATTCCAGATCCCTGATGGCCTACTGGTTGATGAAATCCGAGCCGAAAGACGTCAGTGTCGACGATCTGGCGGCCATGCCGGAGGCCACCGTTGGCTGGTATGGCGTGCGCAATTATCAGGCACGCAATTTCATGCGTGACCTGATGCGTCCTCGCGATGGCGTGCTGTTCTATCACTCCAGCTGCGCCGAGCCCGGCGTGGTCGGTCTGGCCGAAGTGGTCGGCGCGCCCTATCCCGACCCGACCCAGTTCGAGGCAGGCAACAAATACTTTGACGGCAAGGCCACGCCCGAGGTGCCGCGCTGGTATCAGGTGGACGTTCGCCTGGTGCGCAAGACCCGGCTGTTGTCGCTGGCCGAAATCCGCCAGCATCCCGATCTGCAGGACATGCGGCTGCTGGCCAGGGGCAACCGTCTGTCGATCACGCCGGTGACCCCGGCGGAATGGCGCGTGATCAGCGCCCTGCTGGCTGCGTGACGTCCCTGCTCTGGCTGTATCTGCCGATTGGCGCGGCGATCGGCTTCATTGCCGGTCTGCTCGGCGTGGGGGGCGGCGCCATCCTGGTGCCGGCTTTCCTGTGGGCATCGCAGGCGCAGGGCGTGCCACCGGCGCACGCCATGCACATGGCGCTAGGCACCTCGCTGGCCTGTATCCTGGTCAGCAGCCTGTCCAGCATGCGCGCCCATCACCGTCGCGGTGCCGTCAACCGCGCCATCGCCCGGCCGATGGTGCTGCCGATCTTTTTGGGCAGTCTGGCGGGCACGTTTGTTGCGGCCGCCCTGCCATCCACGCCCCTGAAATGGGTGTTTCTGGTTTTCCTGCTCTATGTCGGCCAGGACCTGCTGCGCCGACCCAATCCGATCGGCCATCGCGGTCTGCCGGGGCCGGTGGGCATGGCGGTGATGGGGGCGGTGATCGGTCTGTTTTCGGCTCTGGTCGGAATCGGCGGCGCGTCGCTCACGGTGGCCTTCCTGGTCTGGTGCAGCGTTGGCATGCACGAGGCCATCGGCACGTCGGCCGCCCTGGGATTTCCGATTGCCCTGGCCGGAACCTTGGGCTACGCCATCAATGGCTGGGGGGTGCCGGGCCTGCCGGTCGGCAGCCTCGGCTTTGTCTATCTGCCGGCGTTTGCTGGCGTCACAGCCATCAGCACCCTGACCGCCCCACTCGGCGCCCGCACGGCGCACGCCCTGCCAGTAGCCACCCTGCGACGCATCTTTGCCGCCGTGCTGCTGACGGTGGCCGCCAGGATGGTCTGGGGCCTGTTGGTCTGATCGCCGCTGGCCGGATCCCGGCTTACCCGGCCAGCCGGTCGAGTGCTTCCTGATAGCGAGAAGCCGTTCCGTAGGCAATCTCTTCCGGCAGGGCTGGCGCCGGTGGCATCTTGTCCCAGCCGGTGGTTTCCAGCCAGTTGCGCAGGAACTGCTTGTCAAAGCTGTCCGGACTGGTCCCGGCACGATAGGTGGCCTGCGGCCAGAACCGTGAGGAGTCTGGCGTCAGGGCCTCGTCGATCCAGACCAGCCGTCCCTCGGCGTCCGTGCCGAATTCAAATTTGGTATCGGCAATGATGATGCCGCGCCCCAGCGCGTAGGCAGCTGCGGTTCGGTAAAGGGCGAGCGACACGTCGCGGACCTGGGTGGCCAGCGCGGTGCCGACCAGGGCGCAGGCGCGCTCAAAGTCGATGTTTTCATCATGGTCGCCCACCGCCGCCTTGGTGGCCGGCGTGAAGATCGGCTCCGGCAGCGGGCTCGCCCGCACCAGGCCTGCGGGTAGCGCGATGCCGCAGACGGTCTGCGCCGCTTCGTACTCCTTCCAGCCCGAGCCCTCGAGATAGCCACGCACGACGGCTTCCAGGGGCAGGGCGTTCAGCCGGTGGGTGACAATCGCACGCCCCTCCACCTGGTGGCGCTCGGCAGCGCTCACCACCGACTCAGGATCGATGCCCGTCAGGTGATTGGGCACGATATGGCCGAGTTTCTCGAACCAGAAATTCGACAGATGGGTGAGGATGCGGCCCTTGCCAGGAATCGGGGTGGGAAACACCACGTCAAAGGCGGAGAGCCGGTCGGTGGTCACGAGCAGCAGCTTGTCTTCCCCCACGGCGTAGATGTCGCGTACCTTGCCACGGGCGATCAGGGGCAGGCTTGTGATCTGCGATTCAAAAATGGGCGGATGCGGATGTTGCATGCTGGGCGGCCTCGGGGATGAAGGAAGGGGGTGGCTGATGGCCTAGCCGTGTGATCCAACGCGGATGATTTTCATGGTGTTGGTGCCTCCTGGCTTGCCGATCGGTTCGCCAATGGTCAGCAGGATCAGGTCGCCGTTGACCACCGCACCGCGCGACTTCAGGGCGGCTTCCGCCTCCTGCATCACCGCTTCGGCCTGGTTGGAGTGCGCGAAGGCCACCGGATAGACCCCTTTCAACAGGGTCATCTTGCGTTGCGTTTCGGGGGAGGGTGACATGGCATAGATCGGCACCCCAACATCCATCGCCGACATGAAGCGCGCGGTCGTACCGCTGTGGGTAAGCGCTGCAATCGCCTTCACGCCGAGGTGGCGGGCGGTGAACACCACGGCATGGGAAATTGCCATTTCCACCTGGGTGATCTTGCGTTCGGAGACCGTATCGCCCACCACGGCGTGTGCAAGCACCTCCTTTTCGGCTTCCAGGCACACCCGCGCCATCGCGGCCACGGTTTCGACCGGAAACTTGCCCACCGCGGATTCGGCCGAGAGCATCACGGCATCGGTGCCATCGATCACCGCATTGGCCACGTCAGACACTTCGGCGCGCGTCGGCACCGGGCTGCTGATCATCGATTCCATCATCTGCGTGGCCGTGACCACCGCCTTGTTCTGGCGGCGGGCGGCGCGGATGATGCGCTTCTGCAGGGCCGGGACGGCGGCATCTCCCACCTCGACGGCCAGGTCACCCCGGGCCACCATGATGCAGTCACTGGCCTCGATGATGTCATCGAGGGCAGCGATCGCCTCGGCGCGCTCGATCTTTGCCATGATCTGCGCGGTGCCCGCCGCTGCGCGCATCAGGGTGCGCGCTTCGCGGATGTCTTCGCCGGAGCGCGGAAACGATACGGCAAGGAAATCGGCCTGCATCCTGGCGGCGATGCGGATGTCCTCGTAATCCTTGCTGGTCAGCGCTGGCGCCGTCAGACCGCCGCCGCGCCGGTTGATGCCCTTGTTGTTGGACAAGGTGCCACCCTGCACCACCCGGGTGGTCACCACCGGCCCGACCACCTTCAGCACCAGCAGCTCGATCTTGCCGTCGTCGAGCAGCAAGGTATCGTCGGCGCGGACATCATTCGGCAATTCCGGGTAATCCAGGCCAACCCGCTCCTGATTGCCCAGCTGGCATTCCGCGTCCAGCAGGAAGGTGTCGCCGGTGGCCAGCTCGATGCGGTTGTTCTCGAACTTGCCAACCCGGATCTTGGGGCCCTGCAGATCGGCCAGGATGCCGACCGTCCAGCCGATGCTGGCGGCAACACCGCGTACCATTTCGGCCCGGGCAATGTGGTCCGCCTCCGCGCCATGCGAGAAATTCAGTCGTACGACATCCACGCCCGCCCGGAACATGCGTTCCAGCACTTCAGGCGCACTGGAAGCGGGACCCAGCGTGGCAACAATTTTGGTACGGCGCAGCATGGCTAAACTCCTCGGCGGGATCAGGCGATCAGGAAGGGGCCGACCGGCGGGCACAGTTCGATGCTGTCCCCGACTGCGGTCAGCCTGGAGTTTAGCCGCGGGCGCGTTGTTCCAGCATGGTTACAGCGGGCAGCGCGCTGCCTTCGAGGAATTCCAGGAAGGCTCCGCCGCCGGTGGAAATATAGGAAATCTGCTCTTCCACCCCAAACTTGCTGATGGCGGCCAGCGTGTCACCGCCACCGGCAATGCTGAAGGCCGCACTGGCGCCGATGGCCTGCGCCAGCGCCTCGGTGCCATGCGCGAACTGCTCGAATTCGAACACGCCCACCGGGCCGTTCCACACCACGGTGCCGGCTTCAGCGATGATGCCCGCGAGGCGTGTGGCCGTTTCCGGGCCAATGTCAAAGATCATGTCGTCGTCGGCCACCTGGCTCACCGGTTTCACGGTGGCCACGGCATCCGGGGCGAAAGCCTTGCCCACCACCACATCGGTGGGAATCGGGACTTCAGCGCCGTGTTCGGCCATGGCCGCCAGGATGCCTTTGGCCACGTCAACCTGATCAGGTTCGGCCAGCGATTTGCCGATGCGGCCACCGGCCGCCAGGATGAAAGTGTTGGCGATGCCGCCGCCCACGATCAGGCGATCGACGCGCCCGGCCAGTTCGGTTAGCACCGACAGCTTGGTGCTGACCTTCGAGCCGCCGACAATGGCCACCAGCGGCTTCTTCGGGCTCATCAGCGCCCGCGTCAGCGCATCCAGCTCGGCTGCCAGCAGCGGCCCGGCGCAGGCAACCGGCGCATACAGACCGGTGCCATGGGTGGAAGATTCGGCGCGGTGGGCCGTGCCGAAAGCATCCATCACGTAGATGTCGCACAGGCCGGCATACGCCCGCGCCAGCATGGCGTCATCCTTCTTTTCGCCCTTGCGGAAGCGCACGTTCTCCAGCATGACCAGTTGGCCCGGTTCGGCGCGCGCTGTTTCGAGCGCCCCCTGGTGCAGATAGACCGGCTGGTCGAGCAGTTGCGCCAGTCGATGCGCCACCGGCGCCAGCGACAGGGCGGCGTCAAAACTGCCCTCCACCGGCCGGCCCAGGTGCGACATCAGCAGCACGCGCGCGCCGGCCGACAGGGCATGGCGAATGGCGCCGAGGCTCGCGCGGATGCGCGTGTCGTCGGTGATCCGGCCATTCTCCATCGGCACGTTCAGGTCAGCACGGATCAGCACCCGCTTGCCTGCCAGGGCCAGATCGGCCATGCGCAGGAAGGTGGGGGCCGTCGGATTCGGCGTGAGGGTACTCACTTGGCCGCCATCCAGGCGACGGTGGTGTCCAACATGCGGTTGCTGAAACCCCACTCGTTGTCGTACCAGCTCAGTACCTTGACCAGATTGCCGTTCGAGACCTTGGTGAGGCCGGCGTCGAAGGTGCTGCTGGCCGGATCGTGATTGAAGTCCACCGACACCAGCGGCTGCGTGTTGTAGTTCAGGATGCCCTTCAGTGCCGGGCTTTCCGATGCGGCCTTCATGATGGCGTTGACTTCTTCCACGCTGGTCGGACGAGCGGCTTCGAAGGTGAGGTCGACCATCGACACGTTGATGGTGGGGACGCGCACGGCAAACCCGTCCAGCTTGCCGTTCAGTTCCGGCAACACCAGTCCCACGGCGGCGGCGGCGCCGGTCTTGGTCGGGATCATCGACATGGTGGCCGAGCGGGCGCGGTGCAGGTCCGAGTGATAGACATCGGTCAGCACCTGGTCATTGGTGTAGGAGTGGATGGTGGTCATCAGCCCCTTCAGCACGCCCAGCTGCTGATGCAGCGGCTGCACCAGTGGCGCCAGGCAGTTGGTGGTGCAGGACGCGTTTGACACCACCGTGTGGCTGGCCTTCAGCACCTGATGGTTCACCCCATAGACCACCGTGGCGTCGACATCCTTGCCGCCCGGTGCCGAAATCAGCACCTTCTTGGCCCCGGCGGCCAGATGCAGGCCAGCCTTTTCCTTGGTGGTGAACAGGCCGGTACATTCCATCACCACGTCGATGCCCAGCGCACCCCAGGGCAGGTCAGCCGGATTGCGCTGCGCAAAGACCTTGATGCGGTCGCCGTTGATGATCAGGTCGCCACCGTCCACGCTGACCGGGAAGTGGAACTTGCCATGGGCGGTGTCGTAACGGGTGAGGTGGGCGTTGGTCTCGGCGTTGCCGAGATCATTGATCGCGACCACCTGAATCTCGCCGGTGCGATGGGATTCGTACAGCGCACGCAGGACATTGCGGCCGATGCGGCCATAACCGTTGATGGCAACCTTGATGGTCATGCTCTCTCTCCTCAGGACAGGACGGCGCGCACGGCTTCCGCTACGCGCTCCACAGTGAAACCAAAATACTGGAACAACACACCCGCCGGGGCCGACTCGCCGTAGGTGTCGATGCCGATCACCCGGCCATGCAGGCCAACATATTTGTGCCACAGCCCGGTGACGCCCGCTTCCACGGCCACGCGTGGCAGGCCGGCGGGCAGCACACGTTCGCGCCAGGCGGCATCCTGACGGTCGAACACCGTGGTGGCCGGCATCGACACCACCCTTACCGCGATACCGGCGGCGGCCAGCTGGTCCTGCGTCTGCAGGGCCAGTGCCACCTCTGATCCGGTGGCGATGATCACGGCCACTGGCTTGCCATTGGCCGGGTCGCGCAACACATAGCCGCCGCGGCGGATGTCGGCCGCCGTGCGCTGGCTGTCCGCCAGGTAGGGCAGGTTCTGGCGGCTGAATACCAGGGCGCTGGGGCCATTGTTGCGCTCGACGGCACACACCCAGGCCAGCGCGCTTTCCAGCGTGTCGGCGGGACGCCAGACGTCCAGTCCCGGCATCAGGCGCAGGCTGGCCAGATGCTCCACCGGCTGGTGGGTCGGACCATCTTCCCCAAGGCCGATCGAATCGTGGGTATAGACGAAAATCGCCCCCAGTTTCATCAGCGCCGCCATGCGCAGGGCATTGCGAGCGTAATCGCTGAAGGTGAGGAAAGTGCCGGCAAACGGCAGCAGGCCGCCATGCAGCGCCATGCCATTTATCATCGCGCTCATGGCGAACTCGCGCACGCCGTAGTTCAGGTAGTTGCCACCCGCCGCAGCGGTGAAGATCTGCATGCCCGGCCAGTTGGTCAGGTTACTGCCGGTCAGGTCGGCCGAACCGCCGACAAACTCCGGCAGCACGGGTGCCAGGGCAGCGATCGCATTCTGCGAGGCCTTCCGGCTGGCAATCGTTTCGGCCTTGCTGCGCACGGCAGCCTCTAGCGCCTCGACGGTGGCACCCCAGGCTGCCGGCAGGTCGCCGGACAGGCGGCGCAGGAATTCACCGGCCTCGGCCGGGAAGGCCTGCTGGTAGGCGGCAAAGCGGGCGTTCCATTCCTGTTCCGCCGCCGCACCGCGCCCTTGCGCATTCCAGGCCGCCGCGATGTCGGCCGGAATCTCGAAGGGGCCATGGTTCCAGCCGAGCGCTGCCCGCGTGGCAGCAATCTCCTGGGCGCCGAGCGGCGAACCATGCGCATCGGCACTGCCCTCCTTGGCGGGCGAGCCCTTGCCGATGGCTGTCTTGCAACAGATCAGGGTGGGACGGTCGGCTTGTCGGGCGGCGGCAATGGCGGCGGCGACGGCATCGCCGTCGTGTCCATCCACGGCCGGGATCACGTTCCAGCCGTAGGCGCGGAACCGCCCCGGAGTATCGTCGGCAAACCAGCCCTGCACGTTCCCGTCGATCGAAATGCCGTTGTCGTCGTACAGCACGATCAGCTTGTTCAGGCCCAGCGTGCCGGCCAGCGAGCAGGCTTCGTGCGAGATGCCCTCCATCAGGCAACCGTCGCCCACGAAGGCATAGGTGAAGTGATCGACAATGGTATGGCCGGGCCGGTTGAACTGTGCGGCCAGCACCCGTTCGGCAACCGCCATGCCGACCGCATTGGCGATGCCCTGACCGAGCGGACCGGTGGTGGTCTCGACGCCGGGGGTGATGCCATATTCCGGATGTCCCGGCGTTTTGGAATGCATCTGCCGGAAGGCCTTCAGGTCATCCAGGCTGAGGTCGTAGCCGGTCAGGTGCAGCAGGCCATAAATCAGCATGGAGCCATGGCCGTTGCTCAGCACGAAGCGGTCGCGGTTGGCCCAATGCGGGTTGGCCGGATTGTGCCGCAGATGGCGGTTCCACAAGGCTTCGGCGATGTCGGCCATCCCCATTGGCATGCCCGGATGGCCCGAGTTTGCCTGTTGGACAGCGTCCATGGCAAGGACGCGAAGGGCGTTCGCAAGATCGCGGGAGGCAACAGCTGTCGTGGACATGGAATCAGGCGACCGGATGGGTAGATAAACCCAGCATTATCCCCGGACTTGCCTGCCGGTTCAAATCAGGTCGCTGCACCTGACGCTGATGCACCTGAGGCCGATGCACCCGGGGTTGCTGCGCCGGGGGCCGCGGCCTCCTGGGGGCAGCGGCTGGGAAAGACTTCAGCGAAGGTGCGCACGCCGCGGGCCCGGTTTTCCAGCAGCTGTTGCACCATCGGGGTCAGGATCAGCTGCATCGCAAGTTCCATCTTGCCGCCCGGCACCACAATGCAGTTGGCGCGGCTCATGAAGGCACCGTTCAGCATGCTGAGCAGGTAGGGAAAGGGAATGCCTTTCGGATTGCGGAAGCGGATCACCAGCAGGCTTTCATCCAGCGTGGGAATGTCGCGCGCTACGAAGGGGTTGCTGGTGTCGACAATCGGTACCCGCTGGAAATTGATGTGGGTGCGGGAAAACTGCGGCGTGATGAAGTGCACATAGTCGTGCATGCGCCGCAGGATGGTGTGCGTGACGGCCTCGAGGGAATAGCCGCGCATTTTGGTGTCACGATGAATTTTCTGGATCCATTCCAGGTTGACGATCGGCACCACGCCGATTAGCAGGTCGGTGTGCTGGGCGATGTTGGCGTCTTCGCTCACGGCACCGCCATGCAGGCCCTCGTAGAGCAGGCAGTCGGTGCCGGGCAACAGGTCTTCCCATTCGGTGAAGGTGCCGGGCGGCTGATCGTAGATCATCGCCTCGGCATCATCGTGCACGTAATGCCGGACCTTGCCGCTGCCATGTTCACCGTAGGCACGGAACAGTTCCGCCAGCTCGACGAACAGGTTGGCTTCCGGTCCGAAATGCGAGACCGGTTTGCCCCCCACCCGCTCGGATTCGGCGATGGCGGCTTTCATGCCCTCGCGGTCGAAACGATGAAAGCTGTCACCCTCCACATAGGCAGCATTGATGCCGTCGCGGCGGAAGATGTGCTCGAAGGTGCGCTTCACCGAGGTGGTACCGGCTCCGGAGGAGCCGGTCACCGCGATCACCGGATGGGCGATCGACATGGCCGGGCTCAGGCGGCCTTCGTTGCCTTCAGGTAGCGTTCGGCCATGGCTTCCAGGGGCAGGGGAGTGATGCGGTCGGCCATGCCGGCGCAACCGAAGGCCTGGAAGCGGTCAACGCAGATGCCCTTGGCGGCGGCGGTGGCGTACTTCATGTACTTGCGCGGATCGAATTCGGAACGGTCATCGTTGAAGGCGCGGCGCAGGGCGCCCGTCATGGCGAGCCGGATGTCGGTGTCGATGTTGATCTTGCGCACACCATGCTGAATGCCGAGCTGGATTTCTTCCACCGGCACGCCATAGGTTTCCTTGATGTCGCCACCGTTATCACGGATCACTGCCAGCCAGTCCTGCGGCACCGAGCTGGAGCCGTGCATCACCAGGTGGGTGTTGGGGATGCGTGCATGGATGGCCTTGATGCGCTCGATGGCCAGGATGTCGCCGGTGGGCTTGCGGGTGAACTTGTAGGCGCCGTGCGACGTGCCGATGGCGATCGCCAGCGCGTCTACCCCGGTATCGGCCACGAAGCGCGCCGCCTCTTCCGGATCGGTCAGCATCTGGTCGTGCGACAGGATGCCCTCTGCCCCCGAGCCGTCCTCTTCGCCGGCCAGGCCCGACTCGAGCGAACCCAGGCAACCGAGCTCGCCCTCGACCGACACGCCACAGGCGTGCGCCATGCGCACCACCAGCTGCGTCACGCCCACGTTGTAGTCATAGCTGCCAGGGGTTTTCATGTCTTCCATCAGCGAGCCGTCCATCATCACGCTCGAAAAGCCGGAGCGGATCGAGCGCTGGCAGACGGCCGGGCTGGCGCCGTGATCCTGGTGCATCACGATGGGCAGGTGCGGGTACTGCTCGATGGCAGCCAGCAGCATGTGGCGCAGGAACGGCTCGCCGGCATATTTGCGGGCGCCGGCCGAGGCCTGCAGGATTACCGGGCTGCGGGTTTCATCGGCGGCCTGAAGGATTGCCTGGAACTGCTCGAGGTTGTTGACGTTGAAGGCGGGCACACCATAGGAGTGCTCGGCCGCATGATCGAGTAGTTGACGCAGGGAAATCAGGGCCATCGGGAGGGTCTCCGGAGAAGGGGAATGCCGGCGCTGTTACCGGTCTGTAACCCCTATTTTAGCAAGTCTGGGCGCGGGCGTGGGACGGCGCTCCCGCGGGCACCCGTGCGGGGGCGCCGGCAGATTGCTGCAGCGCAGGTTGTCGATCCCGTTCTCCTGCCCCTATGATCGACAACGATTGTGTTCTTCAGGGTTCGCCGTGCACTTCACCTTCCGTCAGATGCAGATTTTCGAGTCGGTGGCCCGCCTGCTCAGCTTTTCCCGGGCGGCCGAGGAACTGCACCTGACCCAGCCGGCGGTGTCCATGCAGATCCGTCAGCTGGAAGAAACCATCGGCCTGCCCCTGCTGGAGCAGGTCGGCAAGAAGATTCACCTGACCGAGGCTGGGGAAGAACTGCATCACCACAGCCGGGTAGTGGCGCGTCAGTTGCGCGAAACCAAGGAAGCCATGGAGAGCCTGCGCCAGGGGGTGCGTGGCCGGCTCGACATCGCGATCATCAGCACGGCGAAATACTTCATGCCTCTGTTGCTGTCGCGCTTCTGTCAGGTGCATCCCGATGTCCAGCTGCGCCTCACGGTGGGCAACCGCGAACGCATTCTCGAGCAGCTGGCGGAAAACGATGTCGACATGGTGGTGATGGGACGGCCACCGGCCGAGGTGGCGGTCAGCTCCGAGCCTTTCGCCCGCAATCCGCATGTGTTCATCGCCCCGCCAGGCCACCGCTTCGCCAATGCCAAGCGGCTGTCGGTGGCGCGCGTGGCAGAGGAGCCCCTGATCCTGCGCGAGAAAGGGTCTGGCACCCGTCAGGTGCTCGAGCGCCTGTTCACCGAGCATGGCCTGAAGCTGCAGGCACGGATGGAGATGAGCAGCAACGAGACGATCAAGCAGGCCGTCATTGCCGGTATGGGCGTTAGCCTGCTCTCGCTGCACACCCTGCGTCTGGAGGTGGAAACCGGACGCCTGCTGGTGCTGCCCGTGCAAGGCATGCCGGTGGTGCGCGACTGGCACCTGGTGCACCTGAAGGAAAAACGCCTGCCACCGGTGGCACGCGCCTTCAAGAGCTTCCTGCTGGAAAACGCCGAAAAGGTGATCGCCGAGTTTGTCGCCCCGGCCTGACTGGCCGGAATCTAGCTGTCCTGCAGATGCAGCCGTGTCCAGGCACGCCAGTCAGCAAACACGTCAGCACGCAGGGCAGCGATCACCGAGCGCTGAAAGGGATCCGGCTGCGCCCAGAAGTCGTCCACGCGCAACCCGCTGACGTGACCACCGGCTTCCTGCAGCACAAGTACGCCTGCCGCGTAATCCCACAGTTTCTGACCCCCGTGGATGTACACATCAAAACGGCCGGCCGCCACGTAACACCACTCCAGTGTGCTGGCGCCGAAATTGCGGTGCGAGGCGTAGGGCGGGCGGTGCCCCAACATCAGCGACAGTTCGCGCGGCAACCGCTTCAGGTCGGCCTGCGCGATCGACTCGCGCAGCGTGGGCGCGCCTTCCTTGATCGGCAGTTGCTCCCCGTTTAGCCAGGCACCCTGATCGTGCGCCGCGTAGAAGCATTCGTCGGCCACCGGGTCGTACACCACTCCCAGCAAGGGGCGGCCAGCCCGGACCAGCGCGACGGAGACGGCAAAGTAGGGAATGCCGTTGACGAAATTCGACGTGCCGTCGATCGGGTCGACACACCAGACGCCCTGTTCGCCGGCATCCCAAAGCGCACGCTGACGCTCGGCGCCCATTTCTTCGCCGATGAACGGGCAGTCGAGGATGTCGCGCAATTCGCTGACCAGCGCTTCCTGCGCGGCCAGATCAGCCTGGGTAAAGAGGCTGCCGTCGCCTTTGCGGTGCCGCGCCACGTTCAGGTAGCGCGGCATCACTTCCTGGTGGGCGACACGCTTGACGGCCGCAATCAAGCCCGGCAGCAGGTCGCTGCCGGCCCCCGCTCCGGCAGCGGCTGCCGGACCCGCTGGCGTGGGTATTGCCGGATCCGTCGGCGTGGCGTCGGATATCGCCATCCACAGTGACCTGAATACAGAAAAGCAAATGCTACCATGCCATCGATCGGCTTTTGCGAGTGCACCTACCCATGCACATTCCGCGTTTTCTGTGCCCCGCTCCGATTGTTGCCGGGGTGCCCCTGACCTTGCAGGCGGCAAGCGCCCACCACGCGGTGCGGGTGCTGCGGCTGGCTTCCGGACAACGCGTCCAGGTGTTTGATGGCAGCGGCGTGCAACACGAAGGCGAACTGATCGTCACGGGACGCGAGCAGGCCGAAGTGCTGCCCGGTCCTGCCACCTGGCCAGCGGTCGAATCTGCCTTGCGCATCTGGCTGGGGCAGGGCCTGAGTGCTGCCGACAAATTCGATCTGGTGCTGCAAAAATCGGTCGAACTCGGGGTGCACGCTTTGGCGCCCCTTTCGCTCAAGCGCTCGGTGGTGCGGCTGGATGGCGAGCGGGCCCAGAAACGGCTGGCCCATTGGCAGGGGGTGGTGGTGGCTGCCTGCGAGCAGAGTGGCCGGGTGCGTGTACCCCAGGTGGCTCCCCTGCAAGGGCTGGGTGCCTGGTGTGCCAGCCTGCCCCCGCACACCCTGCGGCTGCTGCTGCTGCCACAGGCCGGTCTCGACCTGCGCGCCTGCACGCCGCCTGCGGCCGGGGTGGTGCTGGCCATCGGGCCGGAGGGCGGATTTGATCCTGCGGAAGAGGCGGCGCTGCTGGCCGCCGGCTTTCAAGGTGTCCGGCTGGGGCCGCGCATCCTGCGCACCGAGACCGCGGCGCTTGCGGCGCTGGCCGGGCTGCAGGCCTGGCATGGTGACTTTGCTGGGTGAGTGCCTGCGCTGCACCCTATAATCGCGCCATTCTTCCTGCTTCTGCGATCACCGAACCATGACTCCCACGTCTGAAAGCTTTGTCGACTGGTTCCGTGCCGCCGCGCCCTACATCCACGCCTTCCGGCACCGCACCTTCGTGATCGCTTTCGGTGGCGAGTGCCTGACCGATGGACGCTTCATTGATGTGGTGCACGATCTCAACCTGCTCGAAAGTCTTGGGGTGCAGCTGGTGCTGGTGCACGGCGCCCGCCCGCAGATTGATGCCCGTCTGGCCGAACGCGGCATCGTGCCACGCATGGCGGGCGATCGCCGGGTGACCGACGATGCCAGCCTGCGTTGCGTGGTGGAGGCGGCTGGCGCGGTCTGTCTGGAAATCGAGGCACTGCTCTCCCGGGCCGTTGCCGATTCGCCGATGGCCGGTTCGGATATCCGCGTGGCCAGTGGCAACTTCATCACCGCTCGCCCCGTCGGGGTAGTTGATGGCGTCGATTTCCAGCACACCGGTTTTGTGCGCAAGGTGGACGCCGTCGGCATCCGGCGACGCCTCGAAGACGACGAGATTGTCGTGCTGCCTCCGCTGGGCTATTCGCCCACCGGAGAAATCTTCAACCTCACGCTGGAAGACGTCGCCACCACGACGGCCGCCGCCCTGGAGGCCGACAAGCTGATTTTCCTGTGCGAGGCGCCGGGTGCCCTCGACCTGATGGGACAGGTGGTGTCGGAACTGTCGGCCCATGGCGCCGAGCAGCTGCTGAAGGATCATCCGGCCCAGTCCGAGGACGTGCGCATCTTCCTGCCCTGCGCCGTTCGCGCCTGTCGCAATGGCGTGGCGCGTACCCACCTGATCAGCCGCCATGTCGACGGGGCGCTGATCCAGGAGCTGTTCACGCGCGAGGGCGTGGGCACCATGGTGCGTCCGGATATCCCCGATGTGCTGCGCGCTGCAACGCCCGCTGACGTGCCCGGCCTGATCGGCCTGATCGAACCACTCGAAGCCGATGGCATTCTGGTGCGACGTGACCGTGACCTGCTGCGGCAGGAAATCAACCGGTTCTGGGTACTCGAGTATCAGCGCGAGATCATTGGCAGTGTGGCGCTGTATCCTTTCACGGAAGAGGGCTCGGCTGAACTGGCCTGCCTGGCGATCAATCCGGTGCACCGCAACTTTGGCCGTGGCGACAGCCTGTTGCGCCATGTGGAATACCAGGCCCGCCAGCGCGGCATCCGGCGCCTGTTCCTGCTCAGCACCCGGACCGGGCAATGGTTTGAAGAACGTGGTTTTGTCGAGGTCGGCATCGACCAGTTGCCGCCCCGCAAGCAGGAGCTCTACAACTACGAACGGCGGTCGAAGATCTTCGTCAAGGATCTCGGGCCAGCGGGCCTGCCCCCGCCGGCGCTGCCGCCCGCCAGTCACGCCAACAGCGCCCGGCCGCACCCTTCCTCACACCATCACAATGCAAGGGAACACTCATGAGCCGAACGATATTTTGCATCAAGCTGCAGCGCGACGCGGAGGGCCTCGATCTGCCGCCCTATCCGGGAGATCTCGGCAAACGCATTTTCGACCAGGTGTCGAAAGAGGCCTGGAAGGGCTGGCTTGAGCACCAGAAAATGCTCATCAACGAAAACCGCCTGAATCTGATGGACGCCCGCGCCCGCAAATACCTGCACGAGCAGATGGAAGCGCATTTCTTTGGCAGCGGTGCCGAGCAGGCTACAGGCTTCGTGCCCAAGGCCTGACGGCTGGTGTAACGTCACGAGGCGTCGGCTGCCATCGCATCTCTGGCAACCACGCAGTTGCGGCCGGCACGCTTGGCCTCGTACAGACGGGCATCGGCCTGCCGGATCACCGCTTCCTGGTCGGTGTGCAGGCGTTGCGCCTCGGCGACGCCAACACTGATGGTGATGCGGCCAACCCTGGGCAAGGACAGGTCGGCCACGGTCTGACGCAGTTTGTCGGCGACATGGATGCCGCCTTCCAGGGCCGTACCCGGCAGCAGGACCAGGAATTCTTCCCCCCCAAACCGTGCCACAAAGTCCATTTCCCGCAGGGATGCGCGCAAGGCCTCGGCCACCTGCTCCAGCACTGAGTCCCCCGTCGCGTGGCCAAAGGTGTCGTTGACCCGTTTGAACAGGTCGATGTCGATCATCACCGCCACATAGGGTGTGCCGTATCGCTGCAGCCGCAGCCATTCCTGGTGCAGGTGGGCATTGGCGGCCCGGCGGTTGAAGAGTCCGGTGAGCGGATCGCGTTCCACCAGCATTTCGAGCGCGGCATTGGCGCGCTGCAATTTGTCGGTCCGCACGCGGACCTCGGCTTCCAGGGTCTGGTTGGCCGCCTGCAGCGCCTGCTCGCGCAGAAACAGGGCCTGCGCCATGCCGCAGATGGCCCGATTCAGTTCTTCGATTTCGCTGCTGTCACTGCGCGGTACCGGAGGCAGACTCGCCACACCGTTTTCCATCTGTCGCGCATACCGCACCAGGTTTTCCAGCGGGCGGCTGATTTGCCCGATGGCCCACCACGCCACCAGCAGGAACAGGCTGCCAGCAGCGAGCGCACTGGCCAGCACCACGTGCTGCAGGGTGCGGACGTCGCCCAACGCCAGGGCGCTGGGCTGGCGGATCAGCACCCGCCAGCCCAGATCCTGCATGGGCAGCGGTTCTGGTACGGACACCAGACGCGACATGAAGCGGTTCTCCGCCCCCTCGCCTCGGGCGCCGCGACCACGCTGGGCTGCCGTTCCGGTCCCGTCGGCCGCGATGGTCATGCCGGTCTGGGTATTGATGTGCGAACCGAACAGGCTGTCCGGATACAGCACCCGTTTTTCCCGGTCGAAAACCAGCACTTCAATGCCCTGATTGCTGGCGCCGGACGGCAGCAGTCGTTGGATGGTGGCGTGGGCCCAGCGCCAGTTCAGGTGGGCGACCAGCACGCCACTTGGGTCACCCCGGGCATCGCGCACCGGCACGGCCACATCGACGAAGCGTAATGGCGCGAAGGCGTTTTCGGCAGGCAGCAGGCGGCGTAGCAGAACCGCTTCGTGGACACTGCCAAGGTACGGGGCCCGCAGCCCCTGGGAAAACCATGGCCGTGCGTGCACATCGGCGCCCAGCAGCAGGTTTTGCGAGGCGGCAGCCACCCGCCCCTCAGGCGTGGCCAGGGCAATCCAGCTGTAGAACTGGCGGGAAGTCTGCAGCTGGTTGAGATGCCGGGTGGTCGCCGTGAGGTCCTGTTGCGAACCCAGCGGCGTGGCATCGGCCAGCATCTTCAGTTCGTTCGCCCGCTCATGCAGGTTGTCTGCAAGCGCCAGGGCGATGCTCTCGCCGGCGACGTGCAGGGCGATGGCGCGATCGGCCAGCACGCGTTCACTCAGTACCTGATTGACGTAGAAATAGAGCGGGGCGCTGAACGACACCACCAGCAGCAGCATCAACAGCGCCAGGCGATGGCGGAAGGTGGGCGGCAGACGCTGGGGAAGGGAAGGCCAGTCGACCAGAGGCTGGCGTGGCTGGCTGCCAACCATCCGGGGAATGTAGGAAACCCGACGCGCCCGACGATTGCGATCGCGTGGTGCGGCCGTGGTCGTCGGGCGGGTGATCAGGAGGCTGTGCAGGAACATGAACGGGGCCTGTCGTAACCCGGCCGTTCTGCCTCACATCGATTCAGTCTTTCCGGTATTCAAAGCATACCTAAGCATTCACCCATAAATCTTTGGTAACCCGTGTTGATTTGCGGGTTATTTGGTAATGAACTGTATTCAAACTGGTCAACTGGAATTCGTATTTCCCGATCTATGCCTAAAGAGCATGAAACGGGTTCAGCGCAACACTTCCCGCTCAACTTCATCCACCGCGATGTGCCGCACGTCCTTGCCCTTGACCAGGTAGATCACATATTCGGCGATGTTCTTTGCATGATCGCCGATGCGCTCGAGCGCCTTGGCCGCAAACAGGATCTCGATCGAAGAGGAAATGGTGCGCGGATCTTCCATCATGAAGGTGATCAGCTGGCGCAGGATGCCACGGAAGGCATCATCCACCTGCTGGTCATCGCGCAGCACTTGGGCGGCACTGGCGGTATCCAGCCGGGCAAAGGCATCCAGGCTTTTGCGCAGCATCTGCACGCCTATGGTGGACGCGTGCCGCATCTCGATGATGCGCGGATGGTAGAGGCGGTCGGCGCTGTGCACGGTCTTGGTCATGCGCGCGATCTTGGCCGCTTCGTCGCCGATCCGTTCCAGGTCGGTGATGGTCTTGATGATGGCAACGATCAGACGCAGGTCGCCGGCGGCCGGCTGGCGGCGGGCGATGATGTGGGTGCAGTCCTCGTCAATGCCCACTTCCATGGCATTGACCTCGTGATCCTGGGCATTGACCCGGTCGGCGAGATCGACATTGCCTTCGTACAGGGCCTGCATGGCATGGGTTATCTGCTGTTCCACCAGGCCGCCCATCTTCAGCACCCGGGCGCGCACCGCCTCGAGTTCCTGGTCAAACTGCTTGCTGGTGTGCTCATTGCCCATCGTCATGCTCCTCTCCCGCCCGGGTGCAGGGTCTGTACGCCCTCGGCTGTGGCAAGCAGCAGCAGATCGGCACCTCGGCGGGCAAAAATGCCACAGGTGACCACGCCGGTAATCAGGGTGATCTGGGTTTCCAGTTCCACGGCATTCAGCACGTCCAGGCCGTGCACGTCGAGGATCACGTTGCCGTTGTCGGTGGTCACCCCCGGGCGCAGGGCGGGCCGGCCGCCCAGGCGCACCAGTTCGCGTGCCACCTGCGACCGCGCCATCGGAATCACCTCCACCGGAATGGGAAACCCTCCCAGCCGGCCCACCAGCTTGCTGCCATCGGCCACACAGATGAAGCGGCGTGCCACGGCGGCGACAATCTTTTCCCGGGTCAGGGCTGCCCCGCCGCCTTTGGTCATCTGCAGGTGGTGGGTGACCTCGTCGGCGCCATCGACATACACCGGCAGATCATCGACGCTGTTCAGGTCGAGCACCGCGATACCGGCCGCTTTCAGGCGCGCTGTGCTGGCTTCCGAGCTGGAGACGGCTCCGGCAATGCGCCCGCGCATGGCGGCCAAGCCATCGATGAAGAAATTCACCGTCGAGCCCGTCCCGACACCGATCACCGCGTCTTCCGGCACTTCGCGCAGCGCGGCCAGGGCTGCGGCCTGTTTCAAAGCATCCTGATTCATGATTTTTCTGTCACGATGGAAGGCTTAAGCATACCTTGAACCGCACCATGCACGACTATCTGCAGAAGATCCTGACGGCGCACGTTTACGACGTCGCGGTCGAAAGTCCGCTCACCTTGGCTCCGCGACTGTCGGCCCGCACCGGCAACCGGGTCCTGCTCAAGCGCGAAGACCTGCAGCCGGTGTTTTCTTTCAAGCTGCGCGGTGCCTACAACAAGATGTCGCGGCTGGCGCCGGCCGATCTGGCCCGTGGCGTGATTGCGGCCAGCGCCGGCAATCACGCGCAGGGGGTGGCGCTGGGTGCCCAGCGGCTGGGCACCCAGGCCACCATCGTGATGCCCGCCACCACGCCGCAGATCAAGGTCGATGCCGTGCGCAGCCGCGGCGCGGAAGTGATCCTCGAAGGCCATTCCTACGACGATGCGTACCGCCACGCCATGGTGCTGGCGGGCGAACGTGGCCTGACGTTCATCCATCCCTTCGACGATCCGGACGTGATTGCCGGCCAGGGAACCATCGGCATGGAAATCCTGCGTCAGCACTCGCAGCCGATTGACGCCATCTTTGTGGCGGTTGGCGGTGGCGGACTGATTGCCGGCGTGGCGAGCTACATCAAGCGCGTGTCGCCGAACACCCGCATCATCGGCGTGCAGCCGGTCGATTCCGCCGCCATGACGCGGTCGCTCGAAGCCGGAGAACGCGTCCGGCTGGAGCAGGTGGGCCTGTTTGCCGATGGGGTGGCGGTCAAATGGGTCGGGGAAGAAACGTTCCGCCTGTGTCGCGAGCTGGTCGACGAAATGATCCTGGTCGACACCGACGCCACTTGCGCCGCGCTGAAGGACGTCTTCGACGATACCCGCTCGATCCTCGAACCGGCCGGTGCCCTGGCGATTGCCGGCCTGAAGGCGTGGGTGGAGCGCACCGGGGCCAAAGACCAGACCCTGGTGGCGATTGCCTGCGGTGCCAACATGAATTTCGACCGTCTGCATTTCGTGGCAGAGCGGGCCGAGCTGGGCGAGCATCGCGAGGCCCTGTTTGCCGTGACCATTCCGGAAGTGCCGGGCAGTTTTCGCCGCTTCTGTGCCCTGATCGGCAACCGCAACATCACGGAATTCAATTACCGCTATGCCAAGGCCGAGGCGGCGCATGTGTTTGTCGGCGTCAATGTGCGTGACCGCACCGATGCACCACAGCTGCTTGCCCAGCTGGAGGCGTCGGGCATTCGCACGGTCGATCTGTCAGACAACGAAATGGCCAAGCTCCACGTGCGCCATCTGGTGGGCGGCCGGGCATCCAACGCCGGGGACGAACGGTTGTACCGGTTCGAGTTTGCCGAGCGCCCCGGAGCCTTGATGCAGTTCCTGCAGGCGCTGGGCCAGGAACGCAACATCAGCCTGTTCCATTACCGCAACCATGGCGCGGATACGGCACGGGTACTGGTGGGCCTGCAGGTGTCGGCGGCTGAGCAGTCCGGCTTCGAACAGACGCTCGCCAGCATGCCTTATCCCTGGGTGGACGAAACCGGCAACCCAGCCTACACGCTGTTTTTGGGGACCTGATCGTCGGTGATGCGGCGGTCGCCGCGCCGACGGTCGCCGCGCCGGCGTTCCTGTCCGGGTGTCCAGCCATCACGCACCCAGACGGTTTTCGCCTGACAGAATTCGCGGATGCCGTGGAACGACAGTTCCCGCCCGAAGCCCGAGGCCTTGATGCCACCAAACGGCAACCGGGGATCTGACTTGACCACGCCGTTGACGAACGTAAGTCCAGCCTGCAGATGCCCGGTCATCTGCTCGGCGCGCGCGTAGTCACGGCTCCAGATGCTGGCGCCGAGTCCAAAGCGGGTCTCGTTGGCAATGGCCAGGGCGTCTGCCTCGTCGCGGGCGCGGATGCACACGGCCACTGGGCCAAACAACTCCTCCTGGCGCGCCAGGCAGCCGGCCGGCACGTGATCCAGGATCGAGGGCGCGTAGAAAAACCCGGGCCCTTCCAGCGGATGGCAACCCAGCACCGCCTTGGCGCCCGCCGCCAAGGTGGCTTGCACCTGACGATGCAGTTCGTCGCGCAGGTCGCGCCGCGCCAGCGGACCGATCTGGGTACCGTGCTCGGTGGGGTCGCCCACCTTCAGCGCGGAAACCTTCGCCTTCAGCGCCTCGACAAAGGCCTCGGCGATCTGCGGAACCAGGATGAAGCGCTTGGCGGCGATGCAGGCTTGTCCGGCGTTGTTGAAGCGGCTCTGCACGGCCCGGCTCACGGCAAGCTCAAGATCGGCATCGGCCAGCACGACGAAGGCGTCGGAGCCGCCGAGTTCGACCACCGTCTTCTTCAGTTGGGAACCGGCCAGGCCAGCCACGATGCGCCCGGTCCGCTCCGAACCGGTCATCGCCACGGCCTGCACCGCTGGGTGCGCAATGGCGACCGACACCAGATCGACCTCGATCGGCAAATTGGTGAAGACGCCTTCCGGCACGCCGGCATCGCGCAGGAGCGTCTCCAGTGCCTGGGCGCAGCCCTGCACACTTGGCGCATGTTTGAGGGCAACACCGTTGCCACTCATCAAGGCCGGGGCAACGAACCGCACCGCCTGCCAGAACGGAAAATTCCACGGCATCACGCCCAGCACAATGCCGAGCGGTTCGTAGCGCACATACGATTTGCCGGCATCGGTCGGGATCAGTTCCTCTTCCAGGAACGGTTCGGCGTGCACGGCGTAGTAGTCACAGATCAGCGCGCACTTTTCGAGTTCGGCGCGCGCCTCCGGCAGGATCTTGCCCATTTCTGCGCTGATCAGCCGGGCCAGCGGCTCGATGCGTTCCCGCAACAAGGTGGCAACCTGGCTCAGGATGTCGGCGCGGGCCGGAAAACCCAAGGTGCGCCAGGCCGGTTGCACATTGCCGGCCTGGGTCAGGGCAGCCTCAAGCTGCTCGTGGTTCCACGCCGGATGCGTGGCAATCACCTGGCCGTTGACCGGGTTAATACTAATGAGCGACATGGAAGGAAATGGTGCCTGCGAATGTAAGGACGAGTGGAAAACGGATGGCCGCGGCAGGTCAACGAGCCGATACTGCAACGCGTTGATGCTAGCACTCCCCTACCTCGTTCGAAAGGGCGGTTGACATCGTGCTTAATGTGTTTGATCGATTTTGCACGGCCCAGGCCAGCGCCCTTGCCCTTGTTCGCATCGGTGACGGCGGCAAGCGGAGCGCAGTGGTACCGGGCCGGCTGCCCACCACACCCGCGCTGGTGCTGACACTCACGCTGGCGCTGGCGGCCTGCGCCAGTGGCCCGTCTGCCCCGCGCGCGCACGTAGCAGCGCCGCTCCTGGCTGCCACCGTGGGGGCACCCACGGCGCGACCTGCGGCGACGTCCAGGACGGCGGCGGATGCAGTCGCTCGTGATCGGGGGGTTGCTGGCAGCGCCGACCTCGAAGCCGATCTGCCGCTACGGCCCTTGCCTGCCCTGACCGCCACCCTGGCGGTCGAACTGGGGCAGTTGCAGCGCTTGAGCTTTGGCGTGAATGGCAGTCTGCTCACGGCCGCCGAAGCGCAGGGGGGGGTGGATGCGTGGCTTGACCACCAACTCCATCCCGGCCCGGACGATGGCTTGCCGGCCGAAGTCAGCCAGCGCCTGCAGGGCATGCGGATTCGGCAGGAGCCCCTTGAACCGCTGGTGCTGGGTATCGAGCGCCAGCGACGCGAGGCGAAGGCACTGTCCCGGGACAGCGAGCGCAAGGCAGTGCTGGACCACCTGCGCGAAACCGCCAACCAGATCGGGCGCGAGGCGCAGCTGGAGCTGCTGTGGCGCGAAACCTACTCCACCTGGCAGGTGCAGGAGCTGCTCACCGCTTTCTGGTGCAATCATTTCAGCATCTTTCTCAGCAAGGGCGATGTGCCGCTGGTCGCCGCCGATTATGTCGACCATGCCATCCGGCCCCATGTGCTGGGGCATTTCACCGAACTGTTGCGGGCAACGGCACGCCATCCGGCGATGCTGCGTTATCTGGACAACGAGCGCAACGCTGCCGGTCACCTGAACGAGAACTTTGCCCGCGAACTGCTGGAACTGCATACCCTGGGCGTTGATGGCGGTTACACGCAGAAGGACGTGCAGGAACTGGCACGCACCCTGACCGGATTTGGCGTGTATGTCGGCAACGACACCAACCGTGCCGCGCGCCCCGGCACCGATGGCTGGCGGCGCGATGCCCTGTTCGAGTACAACCCGGCGCGCCATGACTTTGGCGAGAAGACGGTGCTGGGTGAGCGCGTGCACGCACGCGGCTATGGCGAATTCGAGGAAGTACTGAACCGCCTGGCCCGCCATCCGGCCACCATTCATCATGTCAGTGTGCAGCTCGCCACGTTCCTGCTTGGCGAGGCGCCACCGGCAGACCTGCTGGAACAGATGCGCGCCACCTGGGTAGAGACCGATGGGGATCTGCGCCGGCTGACCCTGGTGGTGGTGCACAGCCCGGCGTTTCAGGCCAGCCTGATGCGTGGTTTCAAGAGCCCGCAACGCTACGTGGTAGGCGGCCTGCGTCTGGCTTACGAAGACCGGCCGGTGCTCAACATGCAGCCGGCACTCAACTGGCTGAACCGTATGCAGCATGCGCCGCTGGCCCGGGTCACGCCCGACGGGTATCCCCTGCTGTCTGCGGGATGGACCGCGCCCGGCCAGTTCGCGACCCGTTTTGATATCGCGCGTCAGCTGGGTTTTGGCAGCGCCGGCCTGTTTCGCCCGGAAGGCAGCAAGGGCGAGGAACAGGCGGCATTTCCGCAGCTGGCCACGGCGTTTTATTACCGTGCGCTCGAACCTGGCCTGTCGATGGGTACGCGGCAGTCACTGGCCCATGCCCGGTCACCCCAGGAATGGAGCCTGTTGCTGCTTTCCTCACCTGAAATGATGCGGTATTGAGGCGACACCAATGAATTCAGCGATCTTGTATGCAAGACGGCGCTTTCTGCAGCAGGGCGTTGCCCTGACGGTGCTGGCCAGCACCGCCGTGCGGGCTGCCGCCGGCACACCGCGCCTGCTGGTGGTGTTCCTGCGCGGTGGCTACGATTGCGCCAGCCTGCTGGTGCCCAGCAGCAGCTTTTACTACGAGGCGCGTCCCAATATCGCCATTCCACCGGCTGGCTCGGCGGCTGGCGCGATCAGCCTGGATCCGCACTGGGGGCTGCATCCGGCGCTGGGCGACAGCCTGTTGCCCCTGTGGCGCGCTGGGCAGCTCGCCTTTGTGCCGTTTTCGGGCACACCTGACCTGTCGCGCAGCCATTTCGAAACCCAGGACAGCATCGAGCGTGGCCAGCCGCAGGGCGCGTCGGCGCGTGGCGACAGCGGGTTTCTGGGGCGACTGGTGGCCGAGCTCGGCGAAACCTCGGCGATCAGTTTTACCGACCAGCTGCCATTGATCCTGCGGGGTGGCCCGGGCGTGCCGAATGTGGCGCTGCGCGGTCTGGGCAAGCCCGTTCTCGACGGCCGCCAGGAGGGGCTGATTGCAGCCATGTATCGCGGGTCGACCTGGTATGACGCGGTGACCGAGGGCTTTACGGCGCGTGACGAAGCCGGACGTGACCTCGCCCACGAGATGGAAGATTCCGGTCGCAAGGCTGCCAACGCGCGCGGCTTCGAACAGGAGGCCCGGCGCATTGCCCGGCTGATGCGTGACCGCCACCGCCTGGCGTTTGTCGACGTCGGTGGTTGGGATACCCATGTCGAACAGGGGGCGGCCAAAGGGGCGCTGGCAACCCGCTTCGAGCAGCTCGGGGTGGGGCTTGCCGGTCTTGCCGAAGAACTGGGGCCCGCCTGGAATGACACCACGGTGGTCGTGCTGTCCGAATTCGGGCGCACTTTCCGCGAGAACGGCAATCGCGGCACCGACCATGGTCATGGCAGCGTGATGTGGGTGCTGGGCGGTGGGCTGAAGGGTGGTCGGGTGGTCGGTGAACAGCAGGAGGTGCGCCGTGAAACGCTGTTCCAGGATCGCGATTATCCGGTGCTCAATGACTATCGGGACACTTTGGCCGGGCTGCTGGTGCGGCAGTATGCCCTGTCGCCATCCGCCCTCGACCGCGTGCTGCCGGGGGCCGTGCCGAGGGACCTGGGGCTGGCCTGACCGCGACCCGACGCGGCTTCACCGCAGCGGTGGCGGTACCCGGCAGGTCTTCAGCAGATACAGTGGCCTGCCCTTCACCTCGTCAAACATGCGGCCAACATATTCGCCAACCACGCCGATCGCCATCAGTTGCAGGCCCCCCAGAAACAGGGTGACCACCAGCAGCGACGGGTAGCCAGGCACCGGATTGCCGTACAGCAGGGTGTCGACCACCATGAACAGGCCGTAGGGGAAGGCGAACAGGGCATTCAGCAGGCCGGCGTACGTGGCAATTTTCAGGGGAATGGTGCTGAAGGAGGTGATGCCTTCCAGCGCAAAATTCCACAGCTTCCAGTAATTCCATTTGGTATGTCCGGCAAGCCGCGAGTCGCGGTGATACGGTACGGCGAGCTGGGGAAAGCTCACCCAGGCAAAGATACCCTTCATGAAGCGGTGCTGTTCGCGCACGTACAGCACCTGCCAGGGATACGGCAGGGCCGACAGCACCTGCGTCAGCCTGGCATGCAGGGCATCCAGCACGTCTTCCTCGTTATAGGCCGGAACAATGATGCAGAGGCCGGGGGAGGAATGCGGATCGGTCACGCTGGCAGCAGGAGACGGACACCGGAAAACCCGGTAATGCGCACAGTGTACCGTCCACCGGTGAATGACTGGATTCCGTTGTCAGGCTGTCGCACACTGGCTGCCACTTCCAGCTTCCGGAGTCAGCGCATGCGCCCGAGCCACCCCGCCGCGACCGTCCTTCCGTCCCATGCCGCGAGCCCGTCGGCCGGCGGCGTTTCGGTGCGCAGTCGATTGGCGCCGGTGTGGGCTTCAGTGCCGCTCGCCAGTGCGCTGCTGGTTTCAGCCGCTGCCCTGCTGCTGTCGGGCTGTGCCGTGGTGACCGTGGCCGATGCCGCCGCTTCGGTGGCGGCCACGGCGGTGAGCACCGCGGCAACCGTGGTTGGCACCACCGTGGATGTGGCTGCCAGTGGTGTGCGTGCCGTGGTGGGCAGCGGTTCCGCCAAAAAATAAGCCGGTCAGCCGAGCGCCGCTGGCCCTTGTCCTGCACGCGCCAGGCTGGCCAGCAAATCGGCAAAACGTGCGCCCTGCACCGTGACGTGGGCGCGGATCCGTTCCGCTGCCAGGTCTTCCGCACCGGTGCAGATTGCCTCGACCACGTCGAGATGCTCGGCGAAGGAACTGGTCACGCGAGCACGCACCCGCAGCTGCAGCCGGCGGTAGGGCCGCAGCCGGCGGCTCAGGGCCAGCGCCTGCTCTTCCAGGAAATCGTTGTGCGACAGATGGTAGATCGCGTGGTGGAAGCGCTCGTTGCGCAGGTAATAGTCATCGGGGTCATTGCTCTCGACCGCCTCCACGCAGGCATCGTGCTGGGCGCGCAGCGCCTCGCGTTCTTCCGCGCTTGACCGGCGCGCTGCCAGCCGGGCGCACATCGATTCCAGTTCGGCCATCACATCAAACATTTCCATCAGCCGCTGGGGACTGACTTCGGTGACCACCGCGCCACGACGCGGTCGTAGCGTGACCACGCCCGCAGTACCCAGCTGGATCAGCGCCTCTCGCACCGGGGTGCGTGAGACGCCAAACTGCTCGGCCAGCTCAAGCTCGTCCAGTTTGCTGCCCGGCAAGTAATCGCCCATGGCGATGCGTTCGCCGATCCGGTCGGCCAACAGGGTGGCCAGCCGGGGCGCGTCGCTGCCGGCGTCGGGGTGGATCAGGTTGAGGTCGGTCACATCCATGGCCGCAGTGTATGCCATCTGACGTATTAAAAATACAAGACAGGCAATTCTTGTATACAAGAATGGCGGAAGTAGGATACAAAATAACTTACAGGGGGATACACCCCTTTCCATCCTGAGGAGATCTTCACCATGCGCTTGACCCGTCGGCAGTTCCTGCAAGGCAGTGCGGCCCTGGCCCCCGCCGTTTCCAACGTGCTCCTGCCTGGCCTGGGCGGTGCTTTTGCAGGCTTGGCGCCCGCTGTTGCCGGCGCCGCTGCCGAGCCCACCACCTTGAAGATCTCCCACCAGTTTCCTGGGGGTAGTGCCACCGATGGCGATTTCCGCGATCGCCTGTGCCATGTGTTTGCGAGCGAGCTGGAAAAGCGCAGTCACGGCAGTCTGAAGGGGGTGGTGTACCCGAATTCCTCCTTGATGAAGACCCAGGCGCAGTTCAGCTCGATGCGCAAAGGTGCGCTCGACATGAGTCTGGTGCCGCTGAACTACGCCGGCGGCGAAGTGCCCGAGGTGAACATCGGCCTGATGCCCGGCGTGGTGACCTCTTACGAAAAGGGCGCGGCCTGGCACAAGGCCGAAGTGGGCAAGGCCTTGTACGACACCCTGGCCGACAAGGGCGTGCTGCTGGTCAGCTGGATCTGGCAAGCGGGCGGTGTTGCCTCGCGCACCAAGGCCATCATCGAACCGGAAGATGCCAAGGGCCTCAAGGTGCGAGGCGGCAGCCGCGAAATGGACATGGTGCTGAAACAGGCCGGCGCCGCTGTGCTGAACATGCCCTCGAACGAGATCTATGCCGGGCTGCAGACTGGGGCGCTGGATGCCGCCATGACGTCCAGCACCAGCCTGATCTCTTTCCGACTGGAAGAGGTCGCCAAAGCGCTGACCACGGGGCGCGGGCACACCTACTGGTTCATGTTCGAGCCGCTGATGATTTCGCGCTCGATCTTCGAAAAGCTCGGCAAGCCGGAACAGGACCTGATCATGGCATTGGGCGCCGACATGGAGAAATTCGCGCTGGAGCACGCCAAGGGCGATGACCAGCAGGTGGCCACCATCTACACCAAGGCCGGCGGCAAGGCGTACGACATGAATGAGGCCACGGTGGCCAAGTGGCAGGCCATCGCCCGCGAGACCGCCTGGAAGGACTACGCCGCCAAGAGCGAAGGTTGCGCCCGCATCCTCAAGCTGGTTGAGAAGGTCCTGTGAGTGGCGGCCACGCCACGGGCGGCGAGTTTCTGGTCATCCCGACGCAGGGCCTGCTGGGTGCCTGCGCGCGGGTGCTGAACCTGATCCATCGCCTGGCCTCGACGGTCTCGATGTTGGCACTGCTCGCCGCCTGCGTGGTGCTGACCACCGGCGTGTTCCTGCGCTACTTCCTCAAGGTGCCAACCGACTGGCAGGATGAAATGGCGGTCTTCCTGCTGGTGGGGGCAACGTTCATGAGCGCAGGCGCCGTCCAGGCGCGCCGCGGTCACATCGGCATCGAGGCGATCGCCAGCCTGCTGCCACCGGGCGTCGAGCGCGCCCGGCGCCTTTTTTGCGATGTCGCGTCGCTGGCCTTCTGTGCCTTCTTCACCTGGAAATCGTGGACCCTGATGCTCGAGGCCTGGACCGAGGGTCAGACCACCTCTTCCTCGTGGGCGCCACCGCTCTGGATTCCCTACAGCCTGATGAGCGTCGGCATGACCCTGCTCACCATCCAGCTGCTGCTGCAGTGCCTGCTGGCGCTGGCCCAGCCCGCCGATCGCCGCGACAGTCCTGCCCCGTTCGGGTCCGGCAACCCGGGCTCCAGTGGCCGCACGGCAACCGATACGGCCAGTGAGGTGACCCCATGAGCGTCGCCAGCACAGGCCTGATGTATGGTGCCGGCACCCTGGTGCTGATGTTCACCGGCATGCCGATCGCCTTCGCCCTGGGATTGATCGCGATCCTGTTCATGTTGGGATTCATGCCCGCCGCCGCCCTCGATACCGTTACCCAGAACGTGTACGAGGAGATGGCCAGCATCACCCTGCTCTCCATTCCGCTCTTCATCCTGAAGGGAGCGGCCATTGGTCGTTCGCGCGCCGGTGCCGACCTGTACTCGGCCATTCACGCGTGGCTGAACAAGGTGCCGGGAGGACTTGGCATCGCCAACGTGTTCGCCTGTGCCCTGTTCGCGGCCATGGCGGGATCCAGCCCGGCCACCTGCTCTGCCATCGGCGCGGCCGGCATACCCGAAATGCGTGCGCGCGGCTATTCGCCCGGGTTTGCCGCCGGCATCATCGCCGCCGGGGGCACCCTGGGCATCCTGCTGCCGCCGTCCATCACCATGATTCTGTACGCGGTGGCAGCGCAGATTTCCCTCGGT
>CAIPBT010000166.1 GCA_903863375.1 uncultured Ferrovum sp. | reverse complement strand
CGGTGTCGCGCAGCGGGCGCCAGGTGCGCCCGGTCTGAAACTGCATCGCGGCGGCCGTCACGGCCAGCTGGTCGCGGAACTGGGCAGGCGTCCAGCCACCGGAACGCGCTGCGAGTACCTCACCGTAATAATTGGTCAGACCTTCGTACACCCAGAGCAGATCGCCCAACATGGGCTGGCTGTAATCCGGCGTGGCGAGGCCGGCAGGGCGACGGAATTTGCCGTTCCACGAATGGAAGTATTCGTGTGGCAGCAGAGCGGGGTCGGCCAGGTAGCTGCTCTCGTCGGTGTAGAAGTCCGGAGCCAGCCGATCGTCACTCGATTCATGATGTTCCAGTCCGAACTGGCCGGTATGGTCGGACAGGGCGAACAGGAAGTCGTAATGCCGGTAATGGACCGCTCCGGTCAGGCGGGCAAACTGCTGCACCATGTTGCGGGCGTGTTCCATCTGCTCGGGCTTCATGACCAGATTGGCCGGACGATCTGCCACCAGGTTCAGGCGCACCGGCACGCCCAGGCTTTTGCCAAGGTCGATACGTTTGAAGTATTCGCCGGTGAACACGGGCGAGTCGATCAGGGTTTCCAGCGACACCGTGCCAAAGGCCTGGGCACCATCGGCCTGCAGTCCCCCCTTGTTTTCCAGGGCCGTGGCAAACTGCCAGCCGGTTGGCACCCGCACGCTCGCGTTCACGGGAATCGCGCTGGCAGCATGACCTGCCGG
Source organism: uncultured Ferrovum sp. (assembly GCA_903863375.1). Taxonomy (GTDB): domain Bacteria; phylum Pseudomonadota; class Gammaproteobacteria; order Burkholderiales; family Ferrovaceae; genus CAIVHB01. Next base: position 1,394 of record CAIPBT010000166.1, on the reverse strand, counting down.
GTAAAACACCACCTGGTTCCACTCCAGTTCCGCCAGGTGGGGAGTGGCCGATGGCGAACTGCTGAACCCGCCTTCTCCGGCAGGAATGTACTGAAAGCGCAGGTCGATGGTGCTGACACCGGCCGGCACCTCCAGCTGCAGGTCGAACATTTCGTCCAGCTTGCGCCGCCAGGCCAGGGGCTTGCCGTTGGCGCTGATCATCAGGCCGGTGACACCGTTGATGGGCCCTGACGGCGCGTGTTCGCCCGGAATCCACTTGGGATAGTGCAGGGTCAACGGCCCCGGCGTGACGGCCAAGGTTTCGTGCGCTTCAAAACGCCGCTCTGGCGCATGGGTCAGGTCGACAGCCAGGGTGATGGTCGGCAGCATCGTGGCCGGTGCGGCCATTCCGGCGCCACTCGGTCGACCGGGTGCCACATCGGCATCTGCGGCCACTGCGAGGAAAGCGGTGCTGACCGACAGGCCAAACAACAGGGAGGAAATTACGGCTGGCAGCCGGCGACGCAGGAAAACAGGGGACATAAGATCTTCGGCAGAGAGGGAGTGGGGGATGACCCCAGCAGGGACAGGCGTTGACCCGGAAAATTCCGTCTGGGCAAGCATCGGCGATCAATTCGTAAGCCCTGCGCGCGGCCGGCAGCACAATCATAAAAAAAGCCGCCCGGGACAGCAGGGCGGCTGTTTGCGTCCGGCGTGGCCGGACGACAGATGCAGGTCGCTCAGATCACCGGGTGCGTACGCTTGTTGCGCTCGATCAGGGCATAGGCCGAGTGGTTGTGGATCGACTCGAAGTTTTCCGATTCGACCACATAGCTGTCCACGCGCGGTTCCATGTTCAGACGATGGGCCACATCGCGCACCATGTCTTCCACGAACTTCGGATTGTCGTAGGCGCGCTCGGTGACATACTTCTCATCGGGGCGCTTCAGCAAGGGGTACAGTTCGCACGAGGCCGATTCTTCGGCAATGCGCACGATTTCTTCCACCCAGATGAAGGCATTCACCTTGGCCGTGATGGTGACGTGGCTGCGCTGGTTGTGCGCGCCGTAGGCCGAGATTTCCTTCGAGCACGGGCACAGGCTGGTGACCGGCACCATCACCTTCACCGTGGTGGTGTGCTTGCCGTTCTCGATTTCGCCAATGAACGTCACGTCATAATCAATCAGCGAGGTCACGCCCGAAATCGGGGCCGCCTTGTTCATGAAATACGGAAAGTTCATCTCGATATGGCCGGCCTTGGCTTCGAGGCGGGTGGCCATCTCTTCCAGCATCTCGCCAAACGACTCAACCGAGATCGAGCGCTCGTGGCGGTTCAGGATCTCGACAAAACGCGACATGTGCGTGCCCTTGAAGTCCTTCGGCAGGTGCACGTACATGTTGAAATTGGCCACGGT
>CAIPBT010000165.1 GCA_903863375.1 uncultured Ferrovum sp. | reverse complement strand
GCCCTTGATGAGGCGGTCGACAACGCCAAGGAGGCGATTGAGCTCTGGCTCGAGACGGTCATAGACGAAGGTGGCGCGGTACCGGAGCCAGGCTCGATCGCCCGCCATCAGGCCAATCCGGAGTTCGCCGGCTGGGTGTGGGCTGTTGTATCTATCGATCTTGCCGCGTTGTCGGATAAGGCAGAGCGGATCAACATCACCTTGCCGGCCCGGATTCTGCGGCGGATTGACGCGGCGGCCAAGGCCGCCGGCGAGTCCCGGTCAGGTTTCATTGCGCACTTGGCGTTGAGGGGATGATGGCGGGTTTGGCGTTGCCCGATGCGCTCGCCATTCCCCTCGTAAATGCCGTTGGCCGGCGTAAGCCTGATGACCGTGGGCTGCGCTTCTCATGACAGGTGACCGGCGCGAACCTGCGAAGAAGTCATTGGAAAAACGACGTCCCCCGGAGATTGAGTAGCACTGCGGTTTGGAGTCCAATCACCCCTGACCACGTTGTACGAAAAGCTTTTTCTGATTGGGAGAAGCCCACCCTGGAGGAAGGTTTCGATCAACTTTTCGAGGTTTACCGGGAAGGCGGGGAGTTTGAACTGAACTTAGTTCGGCGGAAGCCGGCATCGAAGCGCATCAAGACGGCAAAATTGACGGAGTCAACCTGAATATGAAACATGAAGTCACCCTCGACATTGCCACAAAGTTCATCCTCCACAAGGATGTGGAAATCGAAGTAAAGGCAGACGGTAGCAAGCTCGACATCATCATGGTCAGCAAGGGCAATATTGAGTGGCTGCCGGCCGGAAACAGGGTCAACAAGACGCGCCTGTCGTGGACAAAATTTGCGAAGCTAATGGCAGAACAGGGAACGCCCGTCAAAATTCCGAAGAAGCCCAAGGCGTAACGTTCCCCAATCTTGTGTCCGAGCCCTGTCGTCGAGAAGACGCCTGGATCGAGCGTAAGCCCTTCTCGATTTGGCGGTCTCGGGCTAACAAGCCGAGACTGTCAGTCGGCGGGCTGATCAGGCCATTTCGGTCGCGGCTACAACCTGCCACCTAAGTCGCGGCTAAATCAGGCCACCCGAGTCGCGGCTATAATGTGCGCGATTCAAGATTGTGGGCGCATCCTCTTGTCGAGGCGCACCCCGTATGACGGGCAGTTGGTTGTGGGGGATTGCTTCTGCGGTGGCCCACCCGCACACCGTGCAATGACCATGTGAAGGCCCGACATGAACTACCGAGAAATCATCACTTTGGAGGCTGGGAAGCGCAGTGGACAGCCGTGTGTTCGCGACATGCGGATCACAGCGGGCGATGTTCTTGGCTATCTTGCTGCCGGCATGAGCCATGCGTAGATCCTTGAGGACTTTCCGGTCCTGAAGGATGAGGACATCCTGGCCTGCCTCGCGTACGCCGCTGACCGCGAGCGCTGTCTAGCGACTCTGCCGTGAAGCCATCTGCCGCCCTGGATCAGCAGCGCCAAGCCGTGCGCGCAGCGGTAAAGCGGTTCCGTGCCACCAACGTACGCGTCTTCGGATCTGCGCTGCATGGCACCGACCGTGACGACAGTGACCTTGATCTGCTTGTGGATGCCCTTCCGGGCGCAACCTTGTTCGATCTGGGCGGCCTCCAGTTTGAATTGCAGGAGATGCTTGGTGTCACGGTGGATCTCTGTACGCCTGGGGACCTGCCTCAGCGCTTGCGTGAAAAAATCCTTGCGGAGGCTCGCCCCGTATGACGGACAGTCGGTGGGAGGATTACCTCCGCCAACTTCGGGAGGCAGTCAGGGATGTGCTGAGCTTTACTGGGACGCCGTGGCGCAGCGGCCAGCGTGGCGCAGCATACAGACCGGATGACACGTCTTGCATACAGTCATGACAAGTGTTCCCCCCGACCGGCGCGGAACGACCTGCAGTACGACGCGGAGATCACAATGCAGTCCGATACAGAATTGCGCAGCCTGATCCAGGACGAGATCATCACGCAGATTGGCAGTCGTGCCGACGATCTTGACGTTCAAGTGCTGCTCGGGGGGGTGACCGTGACTGGCATACTGGTGAGCGAGGAAGAGAAATCGAGCCTGTGCGATGCCATCCAAAGCATGCCGGGCGTGGTGCGCTTGTCCGACGACACAATGGTCGTCGCGGGCACTTCCGCGCAAGTGCGGGACGCGGACGTCGCCCGCCCCTGGTTTCCGGCCGGCTGATCGACGGTTTCAGCCCGGGCACTGTTTTCGTGCGCCTTTTGCTGGGTAGTGCGCTGGGTGTCCTGGTGGCCCTAGTGGCCCTGGTCATCGGGTTGCGCACCATCGGGTCAGCCCGATGGGCCGCGCGGGTTCGGGTGCAACTGGGCCGGCTGGATGTGGGCAACATCGCCAGTGCAGGCCGACGGCCAGTCCCTGAGCGCTACGACGCAAACGAAATCGTAGGCCTGCCCGCACCTGTGCAGCGCTACTTCCAGGCAGTGCTGACCGACGGGCAGCGGATCATTGCCGCTGCCAACATCAAGATGACCGGCACCATCAACTTGTCGGCAACCGCCGAGCAGTGGAAGCCCTTCACATCGCGTCAACGGGTCGTCACGCGCAAGCCCGGCTTTCTGTGGGATGCTCAGGTAGGCCTGTTCCCCGGCGTGCCCGTAAAGGTGGAGGACAGCTACGTCGCCGGCCAGGGCCAGTTGCATGCGAAGGTGTTCGGCTTGTTCGAAGTGGCCGACTCGCAGGGCGCAGGCGAGATCGCGCGGGGTGAGTTCATGCGCTACTTTGCCGAGGCGGCGTGGTATCCGACCGCGCTACTGCCCAGCCAGGGCGTGCTGTGGGAAGCGGTGGATGAGGCTTCCGCCAATGCCACCCTGGTCGATGGACCGATCACCCTGACCTTGCTGATCCGCTTCAACGAGACAGGTTTGATTGCCTCGCTGCATGCCGACGCGCGGGGCGTTGGCCCGGACAAGGACGGGGTCATGGTGATGCTGCCGTGGGACTGCACCTGGTCCGACTATCGGCCGTGCGGGGGCATGCTGGTTCCGATGGCCGGCGGAGTCGCTTGGTTGCGGCCTGAAGGCCGCAAGGCGTACTTCGTCGGGAACGTCCAGGCGCTGCAGTACGAGTTCTTACCCTGAATCTTGCGAGATGGCGCCAGCGAGCTCGCCGCGAGTCCCGGCCGAAGCAGGCATCGAAGTTACCCCGGTCAGCAGGCTGCTGAACCGCCCCGCCTTTCGTGGAGGCTCCAACTGATGAGAGGATGGAGCCATGAACAAGTCAAATAAGTTTTCGCCAGAGATCCGCGAGCGCGCAGTTCGCTTGGTCCAAGAGCACCGGGGTGAGTACCCGTCATTGTGGGCTGCTGTTG
>CAIPBT010000164.1 GCA_903863375.1 uncultured Ferrovum sp. | reverse complement strand
GCCATTCCTGCCCTGTATTTCACCAACCTGATCTCGGCACGGCCCCTGATGGGAATCGCCGGAGCAGGTTCGCTCGCCCAGGTGGTGAACGCCGCCATGGGCAACAAGTCGCGCTTCGATACCATGCGGGCCTTCTTTGAGGGGGTCGGGCAGGGCGATCAGGCCGGCATCTGGTCTGCGCAACCGGTCGAGCGCCCTGGCTTCCGAGAGCACTACCGTCGCCTGCTGGAGAAGAAGCAGCGCGCCCGCAAGGCTGAGGAGATGATCTGATGTACGTGATCGATCATGACCGTGCCGGTGGCTACTGGGGGGCGGTATATGTCTTCACCGCGATCAAGGGCCTGCAGGTGATCATCGATGGCCCGGTGGGCTGCGAAAACCTGCCGGTGACCTCGGTGCTCCATTACACCGATGCCCTGCCACCCCACGAGTTGCCGATTGTGGTGACCGGTCTGGCGGAAGAAGAACTGGGTCAGCATGGCACCGAGGGGGCGATGAAACGGGCCCATGCCACGCTTGATCCCTGCCTGCCGGCCGTGGTTGTGACCGGCTCGATCGCGGAGATGATCGGCGGTGGCGTGACGCCGGAGGGTACCAACATCCAGCGCTTCCTGCCGCGGACCATCGACGAGGACCAGTGGCAAAGCGCCAACCGTGCCCTCAACTGGCTGTGGACCGAATATGGCACCCGCCGCGTGGCACCGCCGCCGGTCCGTGCCGAGGGGCAAAAGCCGCGGGTCAACCTGATCGGGGCCTGTTACGGCATGTTCAATACCTGGTCGGATCTGGCCGAGATCCGCCGCCTGGTCGAGGGCATTGGTGCCGAGGTCAACCTGAGCTTTCCGCTGGGCAGCCACCTCGCCGAGGTTCCATCGCTGAGCGATGCCGAAGTCAACATCTGCCTGTACCGCGAATACGGCAGGCTGCTCTGCGAGACCCTGGGCCGGCCGTGGCTGCAGGCGCCGATCGGGCTGCACAGCACCACCCGCTTCCTGCGCGCCCTCGGCGAACTGCTCGGTCTTGACCCCGAGCCCTTCATCGAACGCGAGAAGCACACCACCATCAAGCCGCTCTGGGACCTGTGGCGCTCGGTCACCCAGGATTTCTTTGCGACCGCCAGTTTTGGTATCCATGCCACCGAGACGCACACCCGCGGCATCCGCCATTTTCTGGAAGATGAACTCGGGCTGCCTTGTCAGTTTGCCTTTGCGCGCAAGCCGGGAGTGAAGCCGGACAACGAGGCCGTGCGGGAAGCGATCCGTACCAAGCCGCCGCTCGTGCTGTTCGGCAGCTTCAACGAGCGCATGTACATGGCCGAAAGCGGCGGGCGTGGGGTGTTCCTGCCGGCGTCATTTCCGGGCGCGATCATTCGCCGCCACACCGGTACGCCCTTCATGGGGTATGCCGGCGCCACGTATCTGGTGCAGGAAGTCTGCAACGCCCTGTTTGATGCCCTGTTCCACATCCTGCCGCTGGCGGCCGATCTGGATCGGGTCGAGGCCACCCCCGGACGCGGTCATCGCGAGTTGTTCTGGGACAGCGCCGCGAAGGAAGCCCTGGACCGCCATCTCGAGCGGCAACCCGTGCTGGTGCGCATCTCGGCGGCCAAGACCTTGCGCGACGCGATCGAAGCCCGGGCGCGGTCACAGGGTCTGGAACGGGTCAGGATCGAGGAGGCCGAGAGCCTGCTCGCCACCGCATGAGCGGCGGGTGGGGCAACCTCAGCCGGTGCGGCACGCAGGGTGCCGCGGCAGGACAGGCAGGGGTTGGTAGGACCAGGACAGCAGAATGGGCGGGGCCGGTATGGCCTGGCAGCAAGATTTCACCGGGCGGGTTTCGCCGGAGGAAAGCGCCACCACCGAAAGGGGGGCGAGGGATGGGGAACCGGGTGCAACCGGTTCCCCGATGAACCCGCGTTGTTGAGACGCGGATACAGCCTAGCACAGGCAAAAGGAGCATATCACTATGGCACAGGAAAGAGGGACAGGTTCCATTTCGGGCCTGCGGGAGGAAGAGGCGAAGGAGTTTCACGCCTTTTTCGTGACCAGTTTCATCGTGTTCACGTTGATCGCCATCGTGGCGCACGTGCTGGTCTGGCAGTGGCGGCCGTGGTTGCCGGGAGCCGAGGGTTACACCTCGATGCTCGACGGGGTGAAGGCTGCGGCCAACACCATCGCACCTTACATGATGTCCTAAGGAGGGATGACTATGTGGCGCATCTGGTTGCTTTTCGATCCGCGCAGGGTTCTGGTCGCACTGGCCGTTTTCCTGTTTTCGCTGGCTGTCCTGATTCATTTCATCCTGCTCAGCACCGACCGCTTCAACTGGCTCGAGGGTTCGCACAAGAACCACCCCGCAGCCATGCAGGCCGCACCCAACCCGGGCAAATAACCCACCCGGCGTTTGTCGGATATCCCGGGAACCCTGTTGGGTTGACGGGATGTCTTGAGGGTCTCGTGCGTGGTCCACGCCGGGACCCGGGCCGCCCAATCCAATCAGCAGGAGACGCAGATGTCCATGCTCAGTTTTGAACAGAAATACCGCGTCCGCGGAGGGACGCTGCTGGGGGGCGACCTCTTCGACTTCTGGGTCGGTCCCTTTTATGTCGGGTTTTTTGGGGTCACTACGGCCTTTTTCACCATCCTCGGCATTGCCCTGCTGGTTTATGGTGCCGCCATCGGCCCCACCTGGAACGTCTGGCAGATCAACGTTGCCCCGCCCGACCTGCACTACGGTCTGGCCCTGGCCCCCCTGAAGGAGGGCGGCCTCTGGCAGATCATCACCGTCTGTGGCATCGGTTCCTGGGTCTCCTGGGCCCTGCGCGAGGTCGAGATCTGCAACAAGCTGGGCATGGGTTACCACGTGCCATTCGCCTTTGCCTTCGCCATTTTGGCGTTCGTCAGCCTCAACGTGATCCGGCCACTGCTGCTGGGCGCCTGGGGTCATGGCTTCCCGTACGGCATCCTGAGCCACCTCGATTGGGTGTCCAACACCGGTTATCAGTACCTGCACTTCCACTACAACCCGGCACACATGCTGGCCATCACCTTCTTCTTCAGCACCTGTCTGGCGCTGGCCCTGCATGGCTCGCTAGTGCTGTCGTCGACCAATCCCGGCGAGGGTGAGGAAGTCAAGACGCCGGAGCACGAAGACACCTATTTCCGCGATTTCATCGGCTACTCGATCGGCACCCTCGGCATCCACCGGCTGGGCCTGGTGCTGGCGCTGAATGCCGTGTTCTGGAGCGCCGTGTGCATCATCCTGAGCGGTCCCTTCTGGACCAAGGGCTGGCCGGAATGGTGGAGCTGGTGGCTTGACCTGCCGATCTGGCGCTAAGGGGAACGACAATGGAATATCAAAACATCTTCACGCGCACCCAGGTGCGCAGTCACCCCCACGATGGCGTGCCGATGCGCGGCAGCCACCTGTTCGAACGGATCGGGCCGGGGTTCTTCAATTACTGGGCGGGCAAGATCGGCAATGCCCAGTTCGGACCGATCTATCTTGGCCCGCTGGGGCTGGCATCGGTCGTGTGCTTCCTGATCGCCTTTGAGATCATGGGGCTCAACATGTGGGCATCGGTGAACTGGGACCCGGTACAGTTTGTGCGCCAGTTGCCCTGGCTCGCGCTCGATCCGCCGTCACCGGCTTATGGCCTGCACATTCCACCGCTCAACGAGGGGGGCTGGTGGCTGATTGCCGGATTCTTCCTGACGGTCTCGATCCTGCTCTGGTGGGTGCGCACGTATCGCCGGGCGGTGGCGCTGGGCATGGGCCTGCACGTCTCTGGTGCGTTTGCTGCCGCGATCTGGCTGTATCTGGTGCTCGGCTTTTTCCGGCCACTCGCCATGGGCAGCTGGGGTGAGGCGGTGCCGTTCGGCTTCTTTCCGCACCTGGACTGGACGGCTGCCTTCTCCTTGCGCTACGGCAACCTGTTCTACAACCCCTTCCACATGCTGTCGATCGTCTTCCTGTATGGCTCGGCCCTGCTCTTCGCGATGCACGGTGCCACCATCCTGGCCGTCGGCCGATATGGGGGGGAGCGCGAGATCGAGCAGATCACCGACCGCGGCACGGCCTCCGAACGGGCCGCCCTGTTCTGGCGCTGGACCATGGGCTTCAATGCCACGATGGAGTCGGTGCACCGGTGGGCCTGGTGGTTTGCCATCCTGTGTCCGATCACCGGGGGCATTGGCATCCTGCTGACCGGAACAGCGGTCGACAATTGGTACCTGTGGGCGGTGAAGCACCATGTTGCGCCGTCGTATCCCACGCCGTGGCCCACCGTGGTGGACCCCGCCACCCTGCCAGGAGCACCGCAATGAGTGCCCCGCGTGCTGTTCATGCCAGAAGGAGTCTGTCCATGTTCCGAGATCTTGTCGCCGGCAAGACCGGCCGGTCCGCGCCCGGGCGCTGGCCGGGCCGGGCGGGCCAGATCCTCGCCCTGATCGGCAGCCTGACCCTGCTGGCCGCCTGCGAACGTCCCCCCGTGCATTACAGCCAGGGTGGCTTCCGCGGTACGGCCATGGCGGATGTGCAGAATCCGCGCACCTTCCAGGCCAAGGTCGACGCCAACCAGGTGCCCGAGCCCTCGCCGCCCGCCGATCCCAGTGGTCCGAGGGCCACCGAGGTCTACAAGAACGTGCAGGTGCTGGGCGACCTGTCGGCCGGCCAGTTCACCCGCGTGATGGTGGCTATCACCAGCTGGGTGGCTCCTCAGCAGGGCTGCGTGTACTGCCACAATCCGGCCAACTTTGCCGATGACAGCCTGTACACCAAGAAGGTGGCGCGTCGCATGCTGCAGATGACCCGGCGCATCAACAGCGACTGGCAGCCGCACGTGCAGAAGGTAGGCGTGACCTGCTACACCTGTCATCGCGGCAATGCGGTACCGGCGCAGATCTGGTTCAAGGATCCGGGACCGCGGACGGCACAGGGTCTGGCCGGCAACAAGTTTGGCCAGAACATGCCCTCGAAGGTGGTGGGCCTGTCGTCCCTGCCATTTGATCCGTTCACCAACTATCTCGACCAGCACGAAGAGATCCGCATGGCCAGCACCACGGCCTTGCCGTCAGGCAATCACCAGTCGATCAAGCAGACCGAATGGACCTATGCCCTGATGATGCATTTCTCGAAGTCGCTGGGGGTGAACTGCACCTACTGCCACAACAGCCGGGCATTTTCGAACTGGGCGCAGAGCCCGCCGCAACGGGTCACGGCCTGGTACGGCATCCGCATGGTGCGCGATATCAACAATGTCTACATGAATTCGCTGGTAGATGTGTTTCCGGCCTACCGCAAGGGGGTGACCGGCGATGTCGCCAAGACCTACTGTGCCACCTGTCACCAGGGTGTCTACAAACCCCTGCTCGGCGTGAGCATGGCCAAGGACTATCCGGAACTGCAGGGCCCGTCCCCGGAAGCAGAGGCACCGGCGGCGGCGAAGCCGGCCTCAGTCGCAACCAACTAGTGGCTCACGGCGGGGTCCCCTGGCCCTGCCGTCTTTCGCGTGCAACTCCCCTGGCGCGCGGCCCCGCCCCCTCGGGCGGGGTTCTTTTTTGACGGAGGGTGCGCGATGTGGCCTTTCAAGTTGTTCCTGATTGTCCATGCCGTGGCCGGTGGCACTGGGCTGCTGCTGTTCTGGGTGCCGGTTCTGAGCCGCAAGGGCGCGCAGGCACACCGCTACTGGGGGCGCCTGTTCTGTGCCCTGATGCTGGTGACAGCCAGCATGGCCGCCAGCATGGGTTGCTGCACCCTGCTGGCACCGCGTGCTACCCATCCCCATCTCGCCATGCCGCCAGCGCTGATTGCCGGCGTCTTCGGCTGGATGATGCTCTATCTCGCCGTGCTGACGGTCAGCCTGGTCTGGCATGGTCAGCGCAGCACGCGTACCCGGCATGCCCCGCCAGAGCGCCGGGCACCGCTCGATCTTGCCGTGCAGGGCCTGGTGCTGCTGCTGGCGGTGCAATGCGCCCGGGTGGGCTGGCAACTGCACATGCCCCTGATGCTCGCCATGCCGGTGATCGGCGTGGCTTCGGTGGCGACCAATTTCTGGTACGTGTTCCGTCCGGCACCGCACAACAAGGCCTGGCTGATGGAACACGTGAAAGCCCTGGTCGGGGCTGGCATCTCGGTCTATACGGCATTTACCGCCTTTGGCGCCGTGCATCTGCTGCCGTCCGCCGCCCTGAATCCGATCACCTGGGCGATGCCGCTGGTCGCTGGCATCAGCCTGATCCTGTGGCATTGGGCGCGCATCCGGCGCAGCCTGGTGCCCGCCGGATGATCGCCCGGTGGGCGCGGTCATCCTGAACACTGCCGATCCGGCGTCCACGGCGGCGACCACGGCGGAGTCCAAATCGGCAACGACGGCGGCGGCACCGGCGGCGACCACGGCAGAGTCCACGGCGGCGACCACGGCGGCCGGCACCGCCACGACCACGCCCCTGTGGCGGCCGCCGGCACCCCGGCCGCTCGGGCCCCTGCGATCCCTCTTCCGGGTCTTGCTGAAAGGCGAGCGCAATCTGCTGAGCCTGCTGCCGGCACCGGCTTACCGGTTGCGGATCGGCCTGCTCGGCTGGTCGCGGCGGGGCATCGTGCTGGTGAACGAGCCGGCACTGGTCAGCGAGGTCCTGCTGGATCCGCAGCAGATCTATCCCAAAAATGACCTGATGGTCGACGCGCTGCAGGCCCTGGTGGGCGATTCCATGTTCGTCTGCAGCGGGCCGGTCTGGCAGCGCCAGCGCGCCATGATCGCCCCGGCCTTTGCACTGATGCGGATGGAGACCGTGTTCGATGGCATGTGCCTGGCTGTCGAGGAACAGGTGGCGGCGCTGGCGCAGGCATCTGCGGCCGGCACGTTGCTTTCCCTCGATGCGATGTTGAGCCGGCTGACGGCCGACATCGTCTGCCGCGCCCTGTTTTCGGTTCCGCTGACCAGCCAGGCGGCGCGCGCTGTCTTTGAGGATTTCCTGATTTTCGAGCGCTCCTGTGCCAGTGTGAACGTGGGGCAGCTGATTTTCGGGCGGCCCTGGGCTGCCGCGCCGCAGTCACCCGCTGTGCGCGAGGCCTGTGCGCGCATCCGCGCGCAGATCGGGGTGTTGCTCGACGACCGCGAGGCCCGGGGTGGTGGCGCCACCGACATTGCGGGCATGCTGCTGGTCGCCAGGGATCCCGATACTGGCGGCGCCTTCACCCGCGAGGAACTGATCGACCAGCTCGGCGTTTTTTTCCTGGCCGGCCACGAAACCACTGCCAGCGCGCTGACCTGGGCGTTTTTCATCCTGTCGATGCAGCCGGCCCTGGCCGACCGGGTCCGTCATGAGGTGGCTGGCCAGCGCGCCCGTGGCGTCCTCGATGTGGCGGCCCTGCGCCAGCTGCCCTTCACACGCAATGTGTTCCGCGAAACCTTGCGGCTATATCCGCCGATCACGTTCCTGCCACGGGTGGCCCTGCGCGATGGCATGCTGGGCTCCTGCCGAATCCGCCGTGGCAACATGATCATGATTGCGCCCTGGATCCTGCACCGTCACGCCGGCTTCTGGCAGCATCCGGAGCATTTTGATCCGGACCGCTTCGATCGTGGCCTGGACCGGGGCCAGGGCGCTGGCACCTATATCCCCTTCGGCCAGGGACCGCGGGTGTGTGTTGGCGCGGCCTTTGCCAATCTGGAGGCCACCCTGATCCTGGCGCGCCTGCTGGAATGCTTTGATTTTGTGGTGGAGCATCCCGAGCAGGTGCGACCGGCGGCCCGGCTGACCACCCGACCGGAGCGCGAGATTCACGTGCGGGTAATCAAGCGGACGCCTGACCCCGCGACCGGACAGGCCCATACCTGACCTTATGACCGGTCAGGCGGACACCTGACCTTGCGATACGGTGAGCGTCCGGCCGCCTATCCAGACCTGACCTGCGCCATCCTGGGTGACCGAGATCCGCCCGTCACGCTGCAGGCATCCGCCCTGCGCCACGGCGTAGGGGGCTTGCGCCCGGTCGGTACCGATCAGCCATTGCGCCAGGGCGGCATTCAGGCTGCCGGTGACCGGATCTTCAATTAGCCTGCCGTGCTGGTCGGTGATGAACGCGCGTACCTCAAAGCGCGTTCCGCAGTCGGCATCCTGGGGGCCGATCACGCCGATGGCGAGTTGCGCTGGTGGTGCATCCGGTGCCGGGACGGGCAGCCGTGGGGACAGGCCGCGAACGGCCTGCGCAGACGGCAGCAGCACCGAGAGCCAGCCCGGGCCGTTGTCGGTCCAGGCCATGTCCACCCAGCTGCCTGGTGCCAGCCCGAGTACGTCGGCCACGCGCTGCTGCTCCTCCGGGGCTACCCCGCCGTGCCGCACCAGCGGTGGAGCAGCAAAAGCCAGTCCGTCGCCGGTCGGGCGGACGGGAATCCGTCCAGCCGCACATTCCTGCCGGATCAGCCCGTTCTGCAGGGGCTGCCCGCCGGCCTGCAGCCAGGCATGGCAGCTGCCAAGGGTGGGATGGCCGGCAAACGGCAGTTCGTGCTGGGGCGTGAAGATCCGGACGCGATAGTCGGCTTCCGGGTGGGTTGGACGCAGCAGGAAAGTGGTTTCCGACAGGTTCAGCCAGCGCGTCAAGGCCAGCATGGCTAGCGTGTCGAGGTGGTCGGCATGATGAACCACGGCGAGCGGGTTGCCGCTCAAGGGGGCCTGGCCGAACACGTCGACCAGATCGAAGGGTAGGGTGGTCGATCCCACCCGGGCGACATTCGTCATGCCATGCAGCCTAAACCATCCGTCGCCGCGCGGCATCCCCCTTGGCGTCCCTTAGCGTTTGCCTGGCTTCTCTTGGCATCCCCCTGGCATCCCCTGCTGGGATCAGCCAGCGCGACGGCAAACACGAATCGTGGCGTCGTGCGCCGGCCTGCGCTTGCAGCCGGCCGTCAGTCGGGCATGATGTGCGCATCCTCTTCCACGCCCTGGTCCCCTGTGTCCACCTCACCCGGTATTCACGATCCTGCCCGTTCCGGTGCCACGGCGGGCGCCGCCAGTTCCGCCGTCCCGGCCGGTGCCAGCCTGGCTGCCGGCCCCTATGTCGCGGCCAGCGTCACCCTGCCCGAACTGACCCTGCGCGCCCTCCTGTTGGGCGTGGTGCTGGGCATGATCTTTGGGGTGTCGTCGCTCTATCTGGTGCTGAAGGTGGGGCTGACCGTCAGTGCCTCGATTCCGGTCGCCGTGATTGCGGCGACACTGTTCCGTCTGGCGCATCGGCTGGGCGCACGCGATGCCAGCATCCTCGAATGCAACATCGCCCAGACGGCAGGATCGGCGGGCGAATCGATCGCCTTTGGTCTGGGCGTGACCATGCCGGCCATCCTGATCCTTGGCTTTGATCTGGAGATCTGGCGGGTGATGCTGGTGGGCGTGCTGGGGGGAGCGCTGGGCATCCTGATGATGATCCCGCTGCGCCGCACCCTGATCGTCGAGCAGCATCAGCAACTCAAGTACCCGGAGGGCACCGCCTGCGCCGAGGTGCTGAAAGGAGCGGCTGATCCGGCATCGCGTCAGGGCGGCCTGATCCTGTCCGGTCTGGCCGGTGGTCTCGCGTACAAGGTGCTGAACGTGGCCCTCAAAGGCTGGAAGGACACCCCGGAAATGGTGTTTGGCAGCCCGCTCGCGAAAGGCTCCATCGCTGCGGAGATCTCCCCGGAACTGCTCGGGGTGGGCTACATCATCGGCCTGCCGATTGCCGCCACCATGGCCGCCGGTGGCGTGCTGTCCTACCTGATGCTGATCCCGCTGATCCAGTATTTCGGCAGCGGGCTGGACCAGCCGCTCGCGCCGGCCACCCAGCTGGTGCGCGCGATGTCACCGCAGGACATCCGCAGTGCCTACATCCTGTACATTGGCGCCGGGGCGGTCGCCACCGGCGGCCTGATCAGCCTGCTGCGGGCGCTGCCCAGCATCGTGAGCAGCCTGCGTGCCAGCGTTGGCAGCCTGCGCGCCGGTACCGCCCGGGTCACCACCCAGCTGCGCACCGAGGATGACATTCCGCTGCCCTGGGTGCTGCTGGGGGTGTTCGCCATCCTGGGGGCCATCACGCTGGCCACCCCGCTTAACATGAACCTGCTGGGCGCCCTGCTGATCCTGGTGTTCGGATTCCTGTTCGCCACCGTATCCTCCCGCCTGACGGGAGAAATCGGCTCGTCGTCCAATCCGATTTCCGGCATGACGGTTGCCACCCTGCTGCTGACCTGCCTGATTTTCCTGTTGATGGGCTGGACCGGTGGTCAGCACTACGTGACGGCGCTCTCGGTCGGCGCGATTGTCTGCATTGCCGCCAGCAACGCTGGCAGCACCTCGCAGGATCTGAAGACCGGTTTTCTGCTCGGCGCTACGCCGCGTCTGCAGCAGTTCGCGATCCTGGCAGGCGCCCTGGCTTCAGCGCTGGTGCTGGGGCCGGTGTTGCTCACCCTGAACGACAGTGCCACCGTGTATGTGCCGGTGGCCGAGGTCGCCCCCGGACTGGTGACGCGCGCGCCCGACGGGCCTGCCACGGAACATCTGCAGGGACCGCAGGCCCGTCAGGATGGGGCGGCCTATCACGCATGGCACAAGACCGACGCACGCGGAGGTCCGGCGGGCAAATATCTGGTCGACAACGCCGGACGGGCGGTCTGGCTGGTGGATCCGGGCATCAATGGCGGCCATACGCAGCGGCCAGACGGCAGCACTGTGCACAAATATGATGCGCCGAAGGCGGTGCTGATGTCCTACATCATCAAGGGCATCCTCGATCGCCAGTTGCCGTGGCCGCTGGTGCTGTTCGGCGTGATGATCGCCCTGGTGCTCGAGCTGTGCGGCGTGGCGTCGCTGGCCTTTGCCGTGGGGGTCTATCTGCCGCTGGCGTCATCGGCACCCCTGCTGGTGGGCGGGCTGGTGCGTTGGGTGGCAGACCGGCGTAATGTGCTGCAGGCGGGCGAGCGCAACCTCGATGCCGACGCCCGTCAGCTGCGTGGCGACGGCGGGCCCGGCGTGCTGCTGGCCTCGGGCTATATCGCCGGCGGCGCGCTGGCCGGCATCATCATCGCCTTCGGTGCCGGGGTGTTCGGCGATCTAGATCAGGCGCTGGCGGATTGGGCAAGCGCACACAATCCGGCATTCGCCGGCAGCTTCAGCGATGGCCTGTCGCTGCTGCCCTACCTGCTGCTGGTTGTGGCCCTGTATCGGGGGGCCTGCGATCAGGCCGAGACGCGTTCCAGGCGATAGCCGTAGAAATACACCGACGACAGCCGCAGGCCGCTCTCCGGGGTCAGGCCGAGCTTGTTGCGGATGCGGCTGACATGGGTATCCACCGTTCGCGTATTGAGATCGGGATTGCGTCCCCAGATGCTCTCGAGGATGTGTCCCCGGGACAACAGCTGACCGATGTGCCGGAACAGGAATAGCGTCAGGTCGAATTCCTTCAGCGTCATCTCGACATCGCGGTCACCGCAACGTACCCGGCGCTGCGCCACATCGATGCGGATCTGGTCGATTTCCAGGATTTCCTTCTGCTGGTATTCCATGCGCGAACGGCGCTCGAGGGCATTCACCCGGGCCACCAGTTCAAATTTGCGCAGGGGTTTGGTGAGGTAGTCGTCAGCCCCTTTCTGCAGGGCGGTGACGATGTCCTCTTCGTCGGTGCGAGCCGTCATGAACATCACGGGCACCGGAGCCTGCACGTTCTCACGGACCCACTCCAGCACCTGATCGCCCGACAGCTGCGGCGTGTTCCAGTCGAGCAGGAACAGATCGTAGCTTTCCCGCGCGATGTGCTTCAGGAAGGCCTTGCCGTCGGCCAGGTGGGTGATCAGATGGCCGGCCTCTTCCAGCCATGTCCTGACAAGGGCTGCCTGATCCGGGTCATCTTCGAGGAGAGCGATACGCATTCCGGAATTATCAACCAAACAACTTAAGCGATGGAAGGGATATCCGGCACCGGATGCAGCGGTTGTCCGGTCAGGGCGCGGGCGGACCTGCGGGCGGCAGTCCGGTGCCCTCCGGCAGCGCAAACAGCGGCTTCAGTTCGCTCTTTGCCCAACTGTACAGGATTGGCCCGGCAATCACGCCACTGATCCCGAACAGGCTCTCACCGATCAGCATCACGCAGAGCATTTCCCAGGCCTTGCACTCCACTTCGCTGCCAACCAGGCGGGCATTCAGGAAGTATTCGAACTGGTGGATGACCAGCAAAAAGATCAGTGCGCTGGCTGCCACCTGCAGGGAAACCGTGAAGGCGAGCACGACGATGGCCCCATTGGACAGCAGGTTGCCAACAACCGGAATGAAGGCGGCGAAGAAGGTTGCCACGATCAGCAATCCGGCGTGCGGCAGGTGCACTCCAAAGGCGGGCAGGGCGGCCAGCAAGTACAGCGCGGTCAGCAGGGTGTTGATGGCAGAAATCTTGGCTTGTGCCCCAAGGATCTTGCTGAAGGCGGTCCACAGCAGATAAACGCGGCGCCCCATGGCCGCGCCAATCGGTCCCTGCGCGATGCCGGCACCCTCCACGGCCAGCATGCTGGCGATGATGCCGGTGATCAGGCACAGGGTGGTGATGCGCACGCCGGCCAACCCCACTTCAGACAGGCTGCGTGCATGGTCTTGCGCCAGCACCTCGAGTTTCTGGATCACATTCGCGGTGTCATCGGGCAGGGCCGCTGCCAGCGTTGCCGGCAACGCGACGCGCAGGCTTGCCAGGGCTGTCTCCAGGCGATTGAGCAGGTTGCCCCAATCGGCCTGGAAGATCGCCTTTTCGATACCGGTCACGGCTGCCACCAGCACCATCACGATGATGGCGGCGATACATGCCAGGGCGGCCAGGCGCGCCCAGCCACCGGGCCAGTGGGCTTCGATCGGGCGGGCTGCCAGTCGCACGATGGTGTAAACCAGCATGCCGAAGAACGCGGCCGGCACCAGACCGTGGGTCAGGATGATGCCGAGCAGGGTGAGCATCACGGCGAAGCTGGCGGCTTCGGCGCGCCAGGGCTGCGCTGCCGCCGCGATCCTTCGCCCGGTGTCCGGGGCACGGCCGGGAGCAAACACGGGGGCGTGCTCCGGTCGGGAAGAGGTCGGAATCTCCGGGGCGTCAGAAGGGGGCAGGACAGGCGGGTTGACGGCGGACATGATCGGCGCGGACGGGAGGGTCGCACGATTATGGCGCACTTTCCGGGCGTCGGAATGGCGCGTGTTCTTCGAGTTCATTGACGTACTGGGCCACACCTGCGCTTTCGCGTTCGAGGAAGTCGCCGATCGCTTCGCGGAACCGTGGATCGGCAATCTGATGGGCCGACCAGGTGGTCACCGGCAAGAAGCCCCGGGCCAGCTTGTGTTCTCCCTGTGCCCCGCCTTCGAATACCTGTAGCCCCTGTTCAATGCAGAATTCCAGGCCCTGGTAGTAGCACGCCTCAAAATGCAGGCCGGGTACGGATTCGATGGCGCCCCAATGACGGCCCCAGAGGTGAGTACCATCGTACAGGTCGAGGGCAGCGGCAATCGGTTCGCCGTCGCGTTCCGCCAACACCAGCAGCACGTGCTCCTTCAGGTGTTCGCCGAGGTGGCGAAAAAAGGCGCTGTTGAGATAGGGCGTGGAGCCGTGCAGGCGGTAGGTGTTGCGATAGCAGCGGCTGAAGAACTGCCAATGGGCAGGCTCTATGGCGTCGCCGCGCAGGCGGCGCAGCACCACCCCGGCGTCGCGCACCCGTCGCCGCTCCTGTCGGATCTTCTTGCGCTTGTCGTGTGAGAGTGTGGCCAGGAAGGCCTCGAAATCGGCGTAGCCGGCATTCTGCCAGTGAAACTGCACCCCGTTGCGCAGCAGGGCGCCCCCCTGGGCCAGCGCCACGCGGGCGGCTTCCGGCGGAAACAGCACATGCAGGCTAGAGGTACCCAGACGGGTCTGCACCTCCTGCATGGCAGCGACCAGCGCCGGCAGCCAGCCAGCATCCCGCACCAGCAGGCGGGGGCCGGAGACCGGACTGAACGGAATCGCGCACAGCAGTTTTGGGTAGTAATCCAGGCCATGCTGCTGGTAGGCGCGCGCCCAGGCCCAGTCAAAGACGAATTCGCCGTAGGAATGGAATTTTTCATACAGGGGCGCTGCTGCCACCCACACCCCCTCATGCCGGATGGCAACGTGCCGGGGAATCCAGCCGGTGTCGCCACCGACGCAGCCGGTGGTCTCCAGTCCGTGCAGGAAGGCGTGGCGTAGAAAGGGGTTGTCGCCGGCGAGGGCATCCCAGTCAGCAGCCGGGATTTCCGCCAGGCTCTCGAAGACGTGGATTTCCGTCATGTGTTGCGCGCTCGCGTTCCTGCCGGCCAGGCAGGGCCCGGGGCCTGCCAGGGGCCCGCGGCGCTGTCCCGCTCAAGGGTGCCGTCTGGGTCGGTGGTGCGGTCTGCATCCGGGGCGCCCATGCCAGCCCGGAATGCGGTGTGCAGTGCTATGCTTTTCGGGCGATTCATTACCGATGATCTGTCCGGAGCCTGACATGAAGAAGATTGAAGCCGTGGTGAAACCATTCAAGCTCGACGAGGTGCGGGAAGCCCTGTCCGAAGTCGGCATCTCGGGATTGACCGTGACAGAGGTAAAAGGGTTCGGTCGTCAGAAGGGTCATACCGAACTGTATCGCGGCGCGGAATACGTCGTCGACTTTCTGCCCAAGGTGAAGATCGAGGTGGTGATCCCGTCGGACCTGGAAGACAAGGCGGTCGATGCCATCATTCGCGCAGCGCGCACCGGCAAGATCGGTGACGGCAAGATCTTCGTCTCGGAGGTGCAACACGTGGTGCGCATCCGGACGGGCGAAACCAATGAAGATGCCATCTGAGCGCTGCGGTTGGCAGCCCGGGCGCGGGCCTGCCTGAGGCGCCTGGCGAAGAAACCCCGCCCGCCGCGGCTCAGTCGGAAGCGGACATGCCGAGCGTGCGACGCAACTGTTCCGCCTCTTCGAGCAGGCTTTGCCGATCCGGGCCCACCAGGGTGAAGTGGCCCATCTTGCGTCCCGGACGGGCTTCGCGCTTGCCATACAGGTGCAGGCGGGCCCGCGGATGCTGTAGCAGGCTGGCCCAGTCCGGCGTGCCGGCATGCCACTGGTCACCCAGCAGGTTGACCATCACCGCGTTGGCGGCTGGCGCCGGATCGAGTGGCGGAAACCCACACACCAGGCGCAGCTGCTGCTCGAACTGGCTGCAGGCACCGGCATCGATGGTGTAGTGGCCGCTGTTGTGCGGACGGGGGGCCATTTCGTTCAGCAGCAGGCTGCCGTCGGTCAGCACGAAGAATTCCACGCCCAGCACCCCGACATACTCAAGGGTGTTGGCAACCCGGCTGGCCCAGCTGCAGACCTGTTGCGCCAATGACTCGGCAATCTCCGCCGGTGCGATGCTGACGTCCAGGATGCCGTGCCGGTGGTGGTTCTGCGCCACCGGGAAGCATTGCACGCTGCCGTTCACGCCGCGCCCCAGCACGACCGAAAGTTCCTGCGCCAGCGGCAGCAGCTGTTCGATCACGCAGGGCATCAGGTCCGGTTGTGCGGCCAGCACAGCCTGGGCCTCGGTCGGCCCGGCCACGCGGACCTGGCCCTTGCCGTCATAGCCGAAACGGGCGGTCTTGATGATGGCCGGATACGCGACCTGCGTCAGCGCCGCGGGAATGCCCGCTGCGTCGGCAATCACCCCATACGGTCCGACCGGCAGGCCGCAATCCCGGAAAAACTGCTTTTCCCGGATGCGGTCTTGGGCAATCGCCACGGCAGCGGCGGCCGGGCGCACTGGCAGCTGATATTGGTCGGCTAGTGCCGCCAAGGCACTGGCCGGCGCATTCTCGAATTCGGTGGTAATCGCGGCGCAGTGCGTGCCGAGCAATGCCAAGGCATCGGCGTCGTCGTAGGCGGCGCACAGGTGACGGGTGGCGAAAGCAGCGGCCGGCGCCTGCGGATCGGGGTCGAGTACCCAGACACCATAGCCGGCCGTGCGTGCCGCGGCCGCGAAGTAACGGCCCAGCTGACCGCCACCAAGCAGGCCCAGGGTAGCGCCAGGCAGGATCATGCCGACAGGGTGGGTAGCTGCATGCCTTCCACCAGCCGGGCGAGTCCGGCTCGATAGTCTTCCAGCTGCCGGGCCAGGTTGGCGTCGTGGTTGGCCAGCAGCGCCACCGCGAACAGGGCAGCGTTGGCGGCACCAGCCTCGCCGATGGCGAAGGTGGCGACCGGAATCCCCTTTGGCATCTGCACGATCGACAACAGGGAATCCTGGCCCTGCAGGTGGCGGGAGGCGACCGGCACGCCCAGCACAGGCACGGTGGTCTTCGCTGCCACCATGCCGGGCAGGTGGGCTGCGCCGCCAGCCCCGGCAATGATGCACGTCAGACCCCGACCGCGCGCCTGCTCGGCATACCTGAACATGGCATCCGGGGTGCGATGCGCCGACACCACTCGGGCCTCATAGCGGACGCCGAACTGCTCCAGCATGCGTGCGGCGGCGGACATGGTTTCCCAGTCGCTCTGACTGCCCATGATCAGGCCGACCTGAACACCCTCGGGCGTGCCGCCGGTCGGGGCTGCTGCTACGTCTTGCGCACTCATGCTGGCGATGCCTGCGGTGCTGTCGGGCGCGGCGCTCAGTCGACCAGTCCGCGTGCCTCGGCGACCTGGCCGCGGTAGGCATCAAAGATGTGACGCAGGGCGTCGGCCATGTTCACCTGCGGCGCCCAATCGAGTTCGCTGCAGGTGTTGGCAATTTTCGGGACCCGGTTTTGCACGTCCTGATAGCCCTTGCCGTAATACGCTTCCGAGGTGGTCTCGATCAGCTGGACCTTGGCAGCGGTCTCCGCATACTCCGGGTACTGCTTCGCGAGGGTCAGCATCATCTCGGCCAGCTCGCGCACCGAGAAGTTGTTGCCCGGATTGCCCACGTTGTAGATCTTGCCGCTGGCCACGCCGTCCTTGTTCTCGATCATCTTCATCAGGGCCGACACGCCGTCGTCGATGTAGGTGAACGCCCGCTTCTGCTGGCCACCATCGACCAGCTTGATGTTTTCGCCGCGCACGATGTGCCCGAAGAACTGGGTGATCACGCGCGAGCTGCCCTCCTTCGGCGTGTGGATGCTGTCCAGGCCCGAGCCGATCCAGTTGAACGGCCGGAACAGGGTGAAGTCCAGTCCTTCCTGCGCCCCATAGGCCCAGATCACGCGGTCCATCAGCTGCTTGCTGCAGGAGTAGATCCAGCGCTGCTTGTCGATCGGGCCCAGCACCAGTTCCGAACCGTAGGGGTCGAATTCGGCATCGCGCGACATGCCGTAAACCTCGGACGTGGAGGGGAACAGGATGCGTTTCTTGTATTTCACCGCGCTGCGCACAATCGGCAGGTTGGCTTCGAAGTCCAGCTCGAACACGCGCAGCGGCTGCTGCACATACGTGGCCGGGGTCGCGATGGCAACCAGCGGCAACACGATGTCGCACTTCTTGACGTGATACTCGATCCACTCCCGGTTGATCGTGATGTCACCCTCGAAGAAATGGAAACGGGGATGATCCACCAGGTCGGCCACCCGCTCGCTCTGCATGTCCATGCCGTAGACCTCCCAGTCGGTGGTCGACAGGATGCGCTGGCTCAAGTGGTGGCCGATGAAGCCGTTCACGCCGAGGATGAGGATTTTTTTCATGGGGGGGAGCGGTTTGCCGGGCGGAAAACGCGAGAGTATAACGCGACCCGCGCTTGCGTCACACCGCCGCTTCGTCGGGCAGGCGAATTTCAGGTCCGAAGCGCGCCTCAACCTCGGCCGGGGTCACGGCCGCACCGTCCACTTCCAGGCTCAGAATGCGCAGGGTGCCACCCTCGGCATCCCGCACCCAGAGGCCCCGGCGGGCGTCGGCGGTGAGGTGGCGCAAACACACGGTGTCTTTGGGCAACGGGCCCGCCGTGTCAGCCGTGGTGGTGGCTACCGTGGCTGCCGTGGCTGCTGTCACCGCCCGCTGCGTGTCGTCAGCACTGCCCGCTGCGGGCAGATAGCGCGTGCGCAGCACCCGCGCCGGCACCCCGGCCAGCGTGGTGAAGGCGCCTGGATACGGCGGAGCCACACCACGCACCAGGTTGTGCACGCGCAGCAGGGGCTGTGACCAGTCGATGCGGCCATCTTCCGGCCGCCGGCCGCGGCAGTAATTGCCGGCCGCCAGGTTCTGCGGCGTGCGTGGCGCGGTGCCGGCCAGCAGCCCCGGCAGAGCCTGTTCCAGCACCAGTTCGGCGGCCCAGGTGACTTTCTGGAAGACCTCGTAGGCGGTGTCATCCGGCAGGATCGGTACGCGCTGCTGGCCGACCAGATCGCCTTGATCGGGCTTGGCCGTCATGTAGTGCAGGCTGGCGCCGGTTTCGGTCTCACCCTGGATCACTGCCCAGTTCACGGGCACGCGACCGCGATAGCGCGGCAGCAATGAGCCATGCAGGTTGAGGGCGCCACGCGGTGCCAGCGCCAGCAGCGTGTCGCCCAGCATGCGCCGATAGTAGAAGGAAAACAGGAAGTCCGGGCGTGCCTGGGCCACCCGGGCCAGCACTTCCGGTGCATTCGCATCCTCCGGCGTGATCACCGGAATGCCATGCAGGCGGGCAAGGCCGGCAACGCTGTCGAACCAGACCGTTTCGCCAGGATCATCCTCATGGGTCACCACCAGTGCCACGTTGACACCGCCAGCGAGCAGCACCGACAGGCAGCGCACCCCGACGTTGTGGTAGGCGAATACCACGGCCCGCTGCTGCCCGCTCATGCGTCCGGCCTCTGCACCGGCTGCGGCGCTGGTTCCTGCGCCGGTTGCTGTGCCATTTGCGCGACCGGTTCCTGCATTGCTTGCGCGGCCGCTTCCTGCACCGGCATTTGCAGGACCGCCTGCACCAGATAACGGGGACGCAGGCGTACCTGCTGGTAAATCCGACCGATGTATTCGCCCAGCAGCCCGATGCCGAACAGCAGGATGCCCATCAACAGGAAGGTGATCGCGAACAGGGTAAACAGGCCCTCCGCCTCGGGTCCCACCATCACCCGGCGGACCAGCAGGTAAGCCACAAACAGGCCCGACAGCAGCGACAGCACGAAGCCGAGCAGCGAAAACAGTTGCAGGGGCAAAATCGAAAAGCCGGTGACCAGGTCGAAATTGAGCCGGATCAGGCTGTACAGCGAGTACTTCGATTCACCAGCGGAACGCTCTTCGTGGCTCACCACGATTTCTGTCGGGTGCGCGGCGAAGGTGTACGCCAGCGCCGGGATGTAGGTGCTGACCTCGGTGGATTGCGCGATCGCATCGACGATGCGGCGGTCGTACGCGCGCAGCATGCAGCCCTGATCGGTCATGCGGATGCGAGTGAGCCGTTCGCGCAGGCGGTTCATGGCGCGGGAGGCGATCTTGCGCCACGCCACATCGTGGCGTTGACGGCGGATGGTGCCGACATAGTCGTGCCCGCTGTCCATGGCGACCAGCAGCTTGCCGATTTCTTCCGGCGGATTCTGCAGGTCGGCATCGAGCGTGATCACGCGATACCCGCGCACGTGCGAGAAGCCCGCCATGATCGCCATGTGCTGGCCGTAGTTGCCATTGAAGTAGATCACCCGGGTAACATCCGGACGCCGCTCGAACTGCTGGCGCAGCAGGGCCCCGGAACGGTCACGGCTGCCGTCGTTGATGAACACCACTTCATAACGCACGCCCAGGGCGTCGAGGGCTGGATAAAGACGGGCAAACAGCGACTGCAGTCCCTCCTCCTCGTTGTAGACCGGAATCACCACCGAGACCAGCCCGGGGGTTCCGGTGGTGGGCAGTGGCACGGCAGGGTGGGTCAGGTAGGCGTTGCTCATGCCGTCAGGATCTCCTCCAGGGCGTCGCAGACACGGTCGACCTGATCGAGGCGCATCAGCGGAAACAGGGGCAGGGTGAGGGTTTCGCGACCAATCCGCTCGCTGTTCGGGAAGCTGCCCTCGCCGTGGCCAAGGTGGCGGTAAGCGGTGGTCAGGTGGATGGCCTCGTACGACACCCCGCTGCCGATGCCACGCGCCGCCAGGGCGTCCATGATCTGCTTGCGCGAGCGGCCCAGGCGCGCGAGCGGCAACAGGGGGGCAAACATGTTCCACGAATGTCCGTCGTCGCCGCGCAGGGGCAACTGCAGTCCGAAGGCATCCGGGGCGAGCCGTTCAAAATAGCGATCCACCAACAGCCGGCGCCGGGCGTTGAAGGTATCCAGACGGGCCAGCTGGGCTAGGCCAAGACGCGCATGCACATCCGGCATGTTGTATTTCGCGCCCACCATCATCACATCGCGGGTGCCATCCGGCAGGCGGCGGATGCCGTGAAAGCGCAGCTGCTCGACCTTGGCAGCCTCGGCCGGATCGGCAAACACCAGCGCGCCGCCTTCGATGGTGGTCATGTTTTTGTTCGGGTGAAAGCTGAAGCTCGCGATGTCGCCAAAGCTGCCGATTGGTTTCCCTTGCCAGCGGCTGCCGATCGCCAGTGCGGCATCTTCGATCACACGCAGGCCATGCTGGCGGGCCAAGGCATAGAGCGCATCCATGTCGAGCGGCAGACCCGCGAAATGGGTCGGCATCAGCGCCCGGGTGCGCGGTGTGATCGCGGCTGCCGCAGCGGCCAGCGAGAGATTGCGGCTGTCCAGGTCGACATCGACGAACACCGGGGTGGCGCCGGTGCGGGCGATGGCGTTGGCACATGAAAAAAACGTCTGCGCCGGCAGGATTACCTCATCGCCTGCGCCGATGCCGCATGCCATCAGTGCCAGTTCCAGGCCCGCCGTTGCCGAGGTGACCACCCGCGCCGGGCGACCGCCGTGATACTCGGACAGTGCCTGCTCGAAGGCCAGCACCTGGGGGCCGCTGGTCAGCTGCAGGCTGCGCACCGTGTCGGCCAGCGCCTCGATCATGGGTTCGTCGATCGTGGGCCGGGCGAAGGGCAG
Source organism: uncultured Ferrovum sp. (assembly GCA_903863375.1). Taxonomy (GTDB): domain Bacteria; phylum Pseudomonadota; class Gammaproteobacteria; order Burkholderiales; family Ferrovaceae; genus CAIVHB01. The sequence continues at coordinate 8,649 of CAIPBT010000164.1, read as the reverse complement.
GAAGGGCAGGGCGGGGCTGTCGGCAGGCAGGGTCATCGTCGGGCAGGAAGGGTGTGCAGGGCGGGAAGGGTCACGAGCGCGCAATCAACATGACGCCAGCGAGGATCAGCGCGATGCCGGACATCTTGCCCGCCCCGAGGCTCTCGCCAAACAGCCACCAGGCGAGCAGGGCATTCACCACATAGCCGATCGACAGCATGGGGTATGCCTGCGACACCGGCACGCGGGACAGCGCCAGGATCCAGACCACCACACTGACCGCATAACAGCACAGGCCGCCCAGGATCGGCAGGCTGGTGGCGATGCGCAGGCCGACGGGCAGCACGGTACGTACGCTGAATTCGAAATGGCCGATGGCATTGGTGCCCGCCTTCAGCAGCAGCTGGGCGGCGGCATTGAGCAGCACCCCGGTCAGGATGAGCGAGAAGCTGATCGCATTCATGGCGCGGAAACTAACACATGACGCGCATCCCGGGCCACCACCCGCATGGGCAGGCCGGCGGCCTGCAGGGCGGCGAAGCGGCCTGGTTCAAGCAGGGCATGGTCGTGCGGCTGAGTGCCCCAGGTGGCGCGGAACGCTGCCTCGGTGGCCAGGGCCCGCTCCGGTTCCTGCTGCAGGCCAAACTCGAGTTCATCCAGGAAGTCGACCAGGATCACCGTGCGGCCCAGGTAGAAATCGAGCGTCTGATCATAGGTGCCGACACTGAACAGGCGGCTGCCGGCAGGCAGCGCGGTGGCCAGGGCCGTTCCTTGCAGGTGGCTGGCCTGCAGCCACGGCAGGCTCGAGTTGAATCCGGCCATCGCGCTGGCGCCATGCAGTCCGCTGCCGGCGGTGAGCAGCCCCGCCAGGCCCAGGCAGACCAGCGCCAGCAGCCGCTGGCGCTGCGCCAGCAGCGGCACCAGCGCGCTGGCCGCCAGCTGGGCGGCGCCGCCCAGCATCAGCCAGGGGGCCAGCGCAGCATACGGCACGACCATGTCCGGATCGAGGTCGAGTGGGATGCCCAGCATGCGATCGAGGCCATTCGGTTGCAGCAACAGGCCGGCCACCGTCAGCAGCAGGCCGAGCCCGATGCCGCCGAACGTCAGCCGGCGCAGCGGAGGCTGCGGGCCGGCCAGGGCGGCCTGTGCCAGCAGCACGGCCAGCGCGGGGAATGCCGGAGCGATGTAACCCGGCAGCTTTGACCCCGACGCGCTGAAAAACGCCACCACGCCGATGGCGTACATCAGCAGGAAGCGGCCACTGCGAAACCCCTCGCCGTTACGCGGCGGCGACTGCCAACCTGCCCGCAGCGCACCAGGCAGCAGCAGCGTCCAGGGCAACAGCCCACCCAGCAGCAGGGGCAGGAAATACCAGGCCGGCTCCACACGGCGATGCACCGTGCTGGTGAAGCGTTCGAAGTGCTCATGGATGAAGAAAAAATGGGGGAACTCGGGATTGCGCCAGCTCACCAGCACAAACCAGGGGCCTGCCACCAGCAGGCAGGCGAGCAGGGCCAGCCCCGGATGCAACCGCCGCCAACCCGACAGGTCACGGTTGACCAGGGTGTACAGCATCAGTCCCAGGCCGGGCAGCACCAGGCCGATCAGTCCCTTGCTCAGCATGGCAAGCCCGGCACAGGCGCCAGCCAGCAACATCCAGCGCCGGCTGGCGGGGCTGCGTTGGGCCTGCAGGAAACAGCTCAGGGTGGCGGTGAGGAAGGCCGCCACCCCCGTGTCGAGGGTATTGATGTGGCCGAGCAGGGCGGGGTAAAGCGACCCCGCCAGCACGCTGGCAGCCACCAGGCCACCGGCAGGCCCCAGGCCGACCTGACGGGCCAGGCAGGCCGTGAGGATCAGGGTGAGGAAACCACAGAGGGTGGTCCACAGCCGGGCGCTGCGTTCATCCTCTCCCAGGGTCTGATAGGCAACCGCCGTAGCCCAGTACTGCAGCGGTGGTTTTTCGAAGTATTTGATGCCGTTCAGGCGGGGCGTGATCCAGTCGCCGCTGTGGGCCATTTCCCGGGCAATCTCGCCGTAGCGACCCTCATCGGGGCGGGCCAGTGGGCGGTGGTCCCAGGCGCCCCACCACAGCACCGCCAGCAGCAGCCAGGTCAAGGCAGCCATCGGCACCGACACCGGAGCCGTGCTCGCATTGCGCATGCTCACGAGGCTTTCAGCAACACGATCACGGCACCAGCGCCGCCCTGTCCGGCCGGCGCATCACAGAACGCCAGCACTTCATCCTTCTGCATCAGCCAGCCGCGCGTCTTGTTGCGCAGCACCGGCTCGCCGGTCCCCGAACCATATCCCTTGCCATGGATGATCTGCACACAGCGCAGGCCGCGTTTGCGCGAGCGGGCAAGAAACAGCACCACCGTGGCCCGCGCTTCATCCACCTTCAGGCCATGCAGGTCGAGGCCATCCTGCACCGCCCAGCGACCCTGGCGCAGGTCGCGCAGCACCTTGCCGGGCAGGCCCGCCGCAAGGTAGATCTCGGCTTCGCCGATTTCCAGTTCGTCCGACAGGAAGTCTGGCCCTGCCAAGGCTTCCAGCAGGGCGGCGTCTTCATCGCGCATGCTGTGGATCGGCACCGGCGGGGGTTTCGGCCGCTCCAGCTGCGCGCGCGCCGGGGCGCGCACCGGCCGGGCATCGGCCACGGCCTCCCGGAACAGCTCGATCTCGTCGTTGTCCTCGTCTTCGGGCGTCATGGCCTGACCGCGCTCCGGTGCGCTGCTCAGCCGTGCAGGTTTTCGAGATACCGCTGGGCATCCAGGGCGGCCATGCAGCCCGTCCCGGCGCTGGTGACGGCCTGGCGGTAGACGTGATCCTGCACGTCGCCGGCGGCAAACACGCCCTCCACACTGGTGGCGGTAAACCCACCCTCGCGGCCACTGCGTGTGACGATGTAGCCATTCTCCATGGTCAGCTGACCCTCGAAGATGGCCGTGTTCGGTTTGTGACCGATGGCGATGAACACGCCTTTCAGGGGCAACTCGCGTGTGCTGCCGTCCCCCAGATGTTTCAGGCGGACGCCAGTGACCCCGCTGGCATCCCCCAGCACTTCGTCCAGGGTCTGGTTCCAGGCCACCGTGACGTTGCCCCCCTGGGTCTTGGCCATCAGGCGGTCGACCAGGATCGGCTCGGCGCGCAGCTTGTCACGCCGGTGCACCAGCGTGACGTGGCTGGCGATGTTGCTGAGATACAGCGCTTCTTCCACCGCCGTATTGCCGCCCCCGATCACAGCGACATCGGCGCCACGGTAGAAGAAGCCATCGCAGGTGGCGCAGGCCGAGACGCCCTTGCCGGCAAACGCCTCTTCCGAGGGCAGGCCGATGTACTGGGCCGAGGCCCCGGTGGCAATGATCAGCGCGTCGCACGTGTAGATGCCACTGTCGCCCTCGAGCAGGAAGGGCCGTTGCGAGAAGTCGATCCGGTTGATGTGGTCGTACACCATCTCGGTCTGGAAACGCTCGGCATGCGCCTGGAAGCGAGACATCAGTTCCGGCCCCTGCACGCCATCGGCGTCGGCCGGCCAGTTCTCGACATCGGTGGTGGTCATCAGCTGGCCGCCCTGTTCCAGGCCGGTCACCAGCACCGGGTTGAGGTTGGCGCGTGCTGCGTAGACGGCGGCGGTATAGCCGGCCGGACCGGACCCCAGGATCAGCAGGCGGATGTGACGGGTGGGCAATGACGGCTTCATGGAACGCAGGGTCCTGTGGGTAATCTCTCGCTATAATCGCATGAGCCGTCCAGACCGCGCACCTGCTGCGCCATTGCATGTTCTCCTTGTTCAAGCGTTCCAACGCGAAACCTGATCCGGCTCCGGCCCGCAAGCGCACGTCCAGCCGGACCGTGGAGCCTCTCGAACTGCAGGAAGCCGACATCCTCGACGAGGACCGCCTGGACAGCCTGGGCGACCCAGATCGCCCAAACAGTCCAGCCCGCCCGAATGGTCCAGCGCGCCCCAGCCGGCGCAAGCCGGCCACGGCACCGGGACGTTCTGGTGCCACCGACCCGCGCCTGACCCGCCTGCTGCACGAGGCCTGGTGGACGGCGCGCGTGGTGATGGCCCTGTTCCTGGTGCTGGCGCTGGCGAGCTACCACCGCAGCGATTCGGGCTGGTCAACGCGCAGCGCCGATGGTGAGGTGGCAAACCTGGTGGGCCGCGCCGGGGCCTGGGTTGCCGATGTGCTGTTCCTGCTGTTCGGGTTTTCGGCCTGGTGGTGCGTGGCTGCGCTGGTGTTCGCTGCCTGGCGCGGCTGGCGGGCGCAACCTTCTCCGACCAACGGCAGCCGCTGGTGGTTGCTGGCCATCCCGATCGGGTTCGCGCTGCTGATGGCGGGCAGCGCGGCGCTCGAGTACCTGCGGCTGGAGCATCATCCCCTGGCCTTGCCCGGCACCGCCGGCGGCGTGCTGGGCGAGGTGCTCGGGCGTTTTGCCGCCCATCAGGGGGGGCTCATCGGGGCCTTGCTGCTGGCCTTGGCCGCCATGGCGATCGGCTTTAGCCTTTACACCGGCATCTCCTGGCTGACGGTGGCCGAATCCCTGGGCCGCAGCAGCGAGGGCGCCGTGCGCGCCGCTGTCCAGGGCAGTCAGGCCTGGCAAGACCGGCGTGCGGGCCGTCATGCCGCAGTCGCGCGCGATGCCGCCGTGAGCGAGGTGCGCGTCAAGCTCAATGTCGAGTCGGCCGAGCCGGTGGTGATTGCGCCACCAGTGGTCGACATTCCGCAGTCCGAACGCGCCGCCCGTGAGAAGCAGGTGCCGCTGTTCATCGACCTGCCCGATTCCGACCTGCCGCCCCTGTCGCTGCTCGATGCGGCCGAAGCGCAGCGCGAGACGGTCAGTGCCGAGACCCTCGAATTTACCTCGCGCCTGATCGAACGCAAGCTGCTGGATTTCAATGTCGAGGTGAAGGTGCTGGCGGCCTATCCCGGACCGGTGATCACACGCTATGAAATCGAGCCCGCCACCGGGGTGAAGGGCAGTCAGATCGTCAACCTGGTTAAGGACCTGGCGCGCTCCCTGTCGGTGGCCAGCATCCGCGTGGTCGAAACCATTCCCGGCAAGACCTGCATGGGCCTGGAGATTCCCAATCCACGCCGGCAGATCGTGCGCCTGTCGGAGATCGTCTCCAGCAAGGCCTACGCCGACCTGTCGTCGCCGCTCACGATGGCGCTTGGCAAGGACATTTCCGGCAATCCGGTGGTGGCCGACCTGGCACGCATGCCCCACCTGCTGGTGGCCGGCACCACCGGGTCTGGCAAGTCGGTGGCCATCAACGCGATGATCCTGTCGCTGCTGTACAAGGCGACCGCCGCCGAGGTGCGGCTGATCCTGATCGATCCGAAGATGCTTGAGCTGTCGATCTATGACGGCATTCCGCACCTGCTCGCGCCCGTGGTCACGGACATGCGCCAGGCGGCAGCGGCGCTGAACTGGTGCGTGGGCGAGATGGACCGCCGTTACAAGGTGATGTCGGCCCTTGGCGTCCGCAACCTGGCCGGCTACAACCAGAAGATTGCCGATGCCGGCAAGGAGGGCAAGCCGATTGCCAACCCGTTCAGCCTGACGCCGGAGACCCCCGAGCCCTTGGCCCACTTCCCGCTGATCGTGGTGGTGATCGACGAGCTGGCCGACCTGATGATGGTGGTGGGCAAAAAAGTGGAAGAGCTGATTGCCCGCCTTGCCCAGAAGGCGCGCGCTGCCGGCATCCATCTGATCGTGGCCACCCAGCGGCCGTCGGTGGACGTGATCACCGGCCTGATCAAGGCCAACATCCCGACGCGCATCGCCTTCCAGGTATCCAGCCGCATCGACTCGCGCACCATTCTTGACCAGATGGGCGCGGAAGCCCTGCTCGGGCAGGGTGACATGCTCTACCTGCCCCCGGGCACCGGCTATCCCCTGCGCGTGCACGGAGCCTTCGTGGCCGACGCCGAGGTGCATCGCGTGGCCGAGGCGCTCAAGGCCCAGGGACCGCCGGACTATATCGAGGGGCTGCTGGAGGATCCGTCCGAGGCCACCGCCGATGGCAGCCTGATCGGACCGGCGGGCGAGACCGATGGCGAAGCCGATCCGCTGTACGATGAGGCCGTAGCGGTCGTCATGAAAACCCGCCGCGCGTCGATTTCCCTGGTCCAGCGGCATCTGCGCATCGGCTATAACCGTGCTGCGCGCCTGATCGAACAGATGGAGCGCGCTGGGCTGGTCTCGTCGATGGCCACCAATGGCAACCGCGATGTGCTCGTGCCAGGCACCTCCGCCGAGGACTAGACCGATGATGCATTCGAGTGCGCCAATGGGCCATTCCACGCCAATCTACCGATCCACGCACGGACATGAATCCCGCGCGGCGCGCGTCCGGTTGAGCGCGTTGATCGCCGTGGCGATGCTGACCACGCTGGTGCCCGGGGCGGCCCGGGCCGATGGCCTCACCCGCCTGAAAACCTTCATGAACGAGGCACGCGCGGGCCAGTCGGCCTTTGTGCAGCAACTGACCTCGCGCGATGGCAAGCTGCAGCCGCCAGTCAGTGGCGAGCTGGCTTTTCAGCGGCCCGGCAAATTCCGCTGGGACGTGCAAAAACCCTACCACCAGCTGATCGTGGCGGATGGTGCGCAGGTCTGGTTGTGGGATCCCGACCTGAACCAGGCCACCGTCAAGCCGCAGGACAAGACCCTGGGGGTCAGTCCGGCGGCCCTGCTGGCCGGCGATAACGCCCGGCTCGAGCGCGATTTCGTGTTGAGGGAAGCACCGCCGACCGACGGGCTGGAATGGGTCGAAGCCACCCCGCGCAGCAACGAGGCCGGCTTTGACAGCGTGCTGCTCGGGTTTTCCGGGGCGGTGCTCGCGCGCATGAACCTGAAGGACAGCTTTGGTCAGTGGACGCGCATCCGCTTCAGCCACTTCCAGGTCGGCGGCAATCCGCCGGCCGAGAGCTTTCGCTTCCATCCGCCGGCGGGCGCCGACGTGGTGCGCGAGTAGGGCGCCGTGGCCGACCTGTTCCAGAGTGAACCGGTGCGCCCGCTGGCCGAGCTGTTGCGACCAGCGCACCTCGACGAGGTGATCGGCCAGTCGCACCTGCTGGGGGCGGGCAAACCCCTGCGCCTGGCCTTCCAGTCCGGCAAGCTGCATTCGATGATCCTGTGGGGGCCACCCGGGGTTGGCAAGACCACCCTGGCGCGGCTCACGGCTACCGCCTTCCAGTGCGAATTCATCGCGCTCTCCGCCGTGTTCTCCGGGGTGAAGGACATCCGCGCGGCGATGGAGCAGGCCGAGCAGCATCTGGCGCGTGGCCGCCACACCATCCTGTTCGTCGACGAAATCCACCGCTTCAACAAGTCGCAACAGGATGCGCTGTTGCCCTATGCCGAAAGCGGTCTGGTCACCTTCATCGGTGCCACCACCGAAAACCCCTCGTTCGAGGTGAATTCGGCCCTGCTGTCCCGGGCGCAGGTCTATGTGCTGAAGTCGCTCAGTGACGACGAACTGAAGCAGCTGCTGCAGCGCGCCCAGCAGCACGCGCTGGCCGACCTGCAGTTCGAGGAACAGGCGGCCGATACCCTGGTCGGCTACGCCGATGGCGACGCCCGGCGCTTCCTCAATCTGCTCGAACAGGCCAACACGGCTGCCCGGACCGCCGGGGTGGCGGTGATCACCACGGCCTTCCTGCAGGGCGCCCTCAGCCTGAATGCCCGCCGCTTCGACAACGGGGGCGACAACTTCTACGACCAGATCTCGGCCCTGCACAAATCGGTGCGCGGCTCCCACCCAGATGCTGCCCTGTACTGGCTGACCCGCATGCTCGATGGTGGCGCCGACCCGCGCTATCTGTCCCGGCGCATCGTGCGCATGGCCTGGGAGGACATCGGCCTGGCCGATCCACGCGCGATGCAGATCGCCAATGATGCGGCGCTCACCTACGAGCGCCTGGGCAGCCCCGAGGGCGAACTCGCCCTGGCGCAGGCAGTGATCTATCTGGCCGTGGCCGCCAAGAGCAATGCTGGCTACAACGCCTACAACCAGGCGCGTGCCTTTGTGCAGCAGGACGGCAGCCGCGAAGTGCCGGTGCACCTGCGCAATGCGCCGACCCGGCTGATGAAGGAGCTGGGCTACGGTCATGCCTATCGCTACGCCCATGACGAGCCAAATGCCTATGCCGCCGGCGAGACCTATCTGCCCGAGGGTATGGACGAGCCGCGCTGGTATCGGCCGGTACCCCGTGGGGTGGAGGCAAAAATCGGCGAGAAGCTCGCGCAGTTGCGCCAGTGGGACGACGACGCCAAGCGCTAGGCGGCGTCCCGGCGCGCCTGCCGACGCCAGAACAAGGTAAATTAACGTTTTACCTCCTGTCCGACGCCCGTCGCCTGCCTGCCCATGCTTGATATCCAGCTGCTCCGCTCCTCTCCCGACCTCGTCAGCGCAGCGCTTGCCCGGCGCGGTTTCCCATGGGACCGTTCCACCTTCCAGGCCCTGGAGGACGAGCGCAAGACGGTGCAGACCCGCACGCAGGAGCTGCAGGCCCGGCGCAACGCTCACTCGAAGGCGATTGGGGCCGCGAAGGGGCTGGGCGAGGACGCCACCGCGCTGATGGCCGAAGTCAACCAGATGGCCGCCGAACTGGCGGCGGGCGAGGCGCGGCTGGCCGAGATCCAGGCCCAGCTGGAGAGCCT
>CAIPBT010000163.1 GCA_903863375.1 uncultured Ferrovum sp. | reverse complement strand
GCAGCATGACCGGCGTGAAGATCCTGAATGCAGCAACCGCCGAGCCGATCCTCGGCTGGGAAACGTTGGCAGGCCAGGAAGTCCGGATCAATACCCAGCCACTGGATGTGGCGATTGGCACCATCCGGCTGGTCGGCCTGAGTGCCGGACTGGCCCTGCAGGCCGACGGCAGCCTGAACCTCAGCCGGCTGATGGGCAGCGCCTCGCCCGCGCCCTCGGGCGGCACGGCCACTGCGGCCGGGCAGCACATTGTCGAACCGCCCAGCGCGCTGGCGTTTCCCGTGTCGATCGGCAGGATCGACCTGGAGAACGGACGGGTGGCGTTCAGTGACAGCTACGTACAACCGCACTACAACGCTGAACTGTCGCAATTGCAGGGCAGCCTCACGGGCCTGGCCAACCGGACCGGAACCCGGGCCAGCCTGGACGTTTCCGGCCGCCTGGGGGCCGGCGCGGCCTTGCAGGTCAGCGGCCAGATCAACCCCCTGCTCAACCCGGTGTTCCTGGACGTGCGTGCCCAGGTGCATGACTTCGAGCTGGGACCACTGACCAGCTACTCGACACGCTTCACCGGCTTTCCGATCGAACGCGGCAAGCTGAGCCTGGACCTGCGCTATCGCCTCGAAGACGGCCACATCACGGCGGGCAACAGCCTGCGCCTCGACCAGTTCACGCTGGGCGAACGGCGTCAGGTGCCTGGCATGCGCGATCTGCCCCTGGACATGGCGGTCAGTCTGCTGACCGACGCAGACGGTGTGATCCAGGTTGACCTGCCGATCGAAGGCACCCTGTCTGACCCACAGTTCAATCTGGGCGGCATCATCGCCGAACTGGTCGGCCGCACGGTGGAACGGGCCATGACCGCCCCGTTCCGCTGGCTTGGCAGCCTGTTCGATGGCGCGGTGCACGGCGACGGCCAGTCATCCTGGATACCTTTCGCGTCCGGCAGCGCCGCGCTCGACGAGGCGGCCAGGGCCAGCCTCGCCCGCTTGGCGAAGGCCTTCCAGGGCAAGCCCGCCCTGCGCCTCAACCTGCGCGGCACTGCTAGCGCGGCGCAGGATGCGGTAGCCCTGCAGGATGCCCTGCTCGACACGCGCCTGCGGGCCCAAAAGGTACGTCAGCTGGTGCGCGCCGGGCAGGCCGTTGGTCCGCTCGATGCCGTGCAATGGGCTGCGACAGAGCGCCCTGCCCTGCTGGCGGCAGCCTGGAAGGCCGAACTTGCCAGCACGCCCGCCCCGGCCCCGGCAGTGGCCATTGATCCCGCCGATGGTCGACTGCTGGAGCGCGCTCTTCGCGCGCGCCTGCCCATCGGACCGGAACAGCTGGCCAGCCTTGCCAATGCCCGGGCGCAGGCGGCCCAGGAATGGCTGACGGCCACTGGCGGCATCGACCCGGCACGGGTCTTCCTGCGTGCCGTCGCGCCGGAAGACCTGATGGCCAGCGCCGCAGGGGGCACGGAATCAGCCGCCCACGAGGCCAGTCCGACGGGGTCGACTGCCGGTGATCCAGGCCAGCGACCGCCGCCGGCCCGGGTAGACGTCACTCTACGCTAGGTCATCCCCGGCCATGCATCCAGCCGCGCAGCACCGGGGTGAGCAGCAATAGCAGCAGGCCGGCCCCGATCGAACTGACCACCAGCACCCCGAACAGCGGCAACCCGCTGGTGGCCAGCAGGCTTTCGAGAATGCCGGACAGGTAGCCGGCCACCCCATTGGCGATGAACCAGACCCCCATCAACAGGGCGCCCACCCGCACGGGAGCCAGCTTGGTCACCATCGAGAGGCCAATTGGCGATAGGCACAGTTCACCGATCGTATGCAGTACATAGACGCCTGCCAGCCAGAACGGTGCCACGGGGCCGATCGCCGAGGCGCGCTGCTGCGCCACATAGAGCAGGGCGAAACCCAGGCCCAGGATGATCATGCCGGTGGCCATCTTGGCCGGGGTCGAGAGCGCCCAGCGGCTGCGGTCCAGGCGCGTCCAGAACAGGGAAAACAAGGGTGCCAGCAGCAGGATGGTGAGCGGATTGATGGTCTGAAAGTACGAAGCCGGCATCAGCCACCCAAACACATGCCGGTCGGTCTGCTTGTCGGCAAACAGGCTCATGGTGCCGCCCGCCTGCTCGAACCCGGTCCAGAAGGCGATCACGAACACGGCCAGCACCAGGATGGCCAGCACCTGCTGCATCGCATCGTGGCCGTCCTGGCGGCGGACATCCCGCAGCAGCAGGAACACCAGGGCCAAGGGCACCGCCACCCGCAGCAACAGGGGCACCATGGCCCAGACCGGTGCGATCAGAGGCCAGAGCTGGAACAAGGCCAGCAGGCCCCCCACCGCCGCCAGCGCCATCGCCAGCACGTGCAGGCCATCCCGCGCCGTCAGGGTGGACTGTCCGGGCGGAAAGCCACCGGTGCCCAGCCGGCTGCGCCCCAGCCAGAACTGCAGCAGACCAAAGCCCATGCCGACCCCGGCCGAGGCGAAACCCCAGTGCCAGCCGACCTTCTCGCCCAGGGTGCCGGCCACCAGCGGGGCTAGGAAAGCACCCAGGTTGATACCCATGTAGAAGATGGTGAAGCCACCGTCACGGCGCGGATCCTGCGCACCGTAGAAGGTGCCCAGAAACGTGGTGATGTTGGGCTTGAACAGTCCGTTGCCGACCACCAGCAGGCCCAGGGCCAGATGCAGCAGCGCCGGTATCGCCATCGCGAAGTGGCCCAGCATCATGATCAGGCCACCGGCGAGGATTGCCTTGCGATACCCAAGGTAGCGATCCGATACATATCCACCGAGCACCGGTGACAGATAGACCAGGCCGGTATAGGTGCCGTACAGGATCAACGCATCCGACCGGGTATATCCCGCAGCATTGACCAGATACAGCACCAGCAGGGCACGCATGCCGTAGTAACTGAAGCGCTCCCACATCTCTGCAAAAAACAGGGTGGTCAGCGCCTTCGGCTGGGCATCCGTCTTGACAGGCGGGACATCCGCCAGGCTTGCAGGGGTGGCACTCACGACAATCCTCCGGGCAGGGTTCTGCCCGGATCATAGCGTGGCCCGGCCAGCACGCACTACTCCGGCGGATGCTCGGCGATCGAGTGCAGATAGGTCACCACGTCGCGGATCTGCTCATTGGTCAGTTCGTCGTTCCAGGGGGGCATGAACGGCGAACGCGCCATGCCACCGCCGCCACGACGGATGATCAGTTCCTTGTACATGTCGTTCTTGTCGCTCTTGACGAGGTTGGCCGGACGCGGCGTGTAGAGCTTGGCAGCCCGGCCATTGCCATCGGCCAAGGGGCCGTGACACTTCAGGCAGTAGTTCTGAAAGACTGCCGAACCCCGGAAGATGCTGGCCTCCGGGGTATCCTTGTCCGGAAACTCCGGCGTCGGCGGCTGCAGCGCACCGGCCTGCAGCCCACTGCAGGCGAGGCCGGCGGTAGCCAATACCGCCACCCACAGCAGGTTCCGCGGCCGCGCCGTCATTTGACCACTTCCACTGTCAGCTTCATTTGGGGATGGATGGCGCACTCGACCTCGACCGTTCCCGGTTTGTCGAACACCACCTTCTTGGACAAGCCCTGGGCATAAGAGCCCAGGTCGAAGGTCTTGACGTCAGACAGCGAGAACACGTTGTGAAAAAACGGATCGCCATTGCGGAAACTGATCGTATCGCCCACCTTGATCTTGGCGGTGGGCTGGCTGAAGGCCTTGTCCTTCTGCACAATTTCGATCTCGGCGGCGGTGGCGGTGGCGGCTAGCATCGGCAGCGCCAACACGGCCAAGGCCAGGACGGCGGGGAGGCGGACGACGGAAAGGGGTTTACGGTGATTCATGCGGCTGCTCCTGCGGTTTCTGGGGAAAGTTGAAAGACTTCTACCGAATCATGCAGCTGGGTGGCAGATCCGCTCAGGGCCTGCGCGACCTGGTCAAGCAGTTCGGCCTGACGGCGCGATTCTGCTGACATCTCGACCAGTTCACAGAACCGACCTGCCATTTCGTCGAGCCGGATTTCCTGGTTGGTGAAGGAATCGACGGTCTCTTCCATCGCCTTCTGGGCGGCCAGCGCGCCGGTGAGGGCCGCGGCGCTTTCGGTCTGCACGCCACGCAGCCGCGAGGCACTCTGGCGCGCAACCACCGCCTCCTCGTCAAGCAGTGCCGACGATTCACCGACCACCGACGTGATGCGCTCGGTGATCACGGTGATCTGGTCGGTGGCACTGCGAGCGCGTGTGGCCAGCGTGCGGACCTCGTCGGCCACCACTGCGAAGCCACGGCCCTGTTCGCCGGCACGCGCCGCTTCAATCGCCGCATTCAGGGCAAGCAGGTTGGTCTGTGCCGAGATTTCCTGAATCTCTTCGATGATCCGGCCAATCGAGGCCACGGCAGCGCAGGTGCGCTGGTTGATTCCGACCAGGTTCTGCACGCGCTGCTCAAAAGCCTGCACCTGGCCTGCCATCTCGGCCACATTGCCGGATGTGGCCTCGACGGTTGCCGTTGCGCCCCGGGCCACTGTCACCGCGTCGTGCAGGCGGGTGCTCGACAGCCGCGCATTGCGCACCACATCTTCCGTGCTTACCCGCAGTTCATTGACCACCATGGCCAGCGTATTCGCGACGTCCGTCGCCCTTGCCCCGACCCCACCCAACTGTACCGACTTTCTGATCACCTGATCGGACCCGCCCTTGATCTGACGCACGATATCCCGTAGGCGTGCGGTCGCGGCGGCCAACGACGCGAGGGTTGCCCCCACCTCATCGCGACCACCTTGCGCCAGGGTGCGACTGAGATTGCCTTCGGCCAGGTCGCTCATGGCGCTGCGCAGACCCGCCAGCGGACGGGTCAATACCCGCGCCACCCAGCCGCTCAGCAGGAAAGCCAGCAGCAGCGTGACCGCTGCCACCAGACCCATGCCGATCATCGCCTGACGGCCGGCGCGCTGCATGGCCTCCATCCGTTCGGTGATGCCAGCCTGCTCAGCGGTGAAGATCGTCCGTGACAGTTCCTCCACCTCGCGCATCTGGGGGCCAATCACCGTCAACTGCGCCCGGGCCGTCTCGACGTCACCCTTGCGCGCCGCGCGGATCACGCCCATGCGGCCGTCCTTGATCACGGCATTGCGCTTGAGCAGGTCCTCGACCTGCGCCGAGCCGGGCAGGGTCTGCTGCAGTCCTGCCAGCGTTTCGTCGAGGGCGGATGCGGCACGGATCGAGGCCAGCGCATCGCTGCGCTGATCGTCCGAGGTCTGCGCGGAAACCAGACGACTGAGCGCGCGATCAATTTCGACCACGGCAAGCCGGGTATCGACGGCAGCCCCGAGACGTTCCTGGCTAACGCGCTGGGTGTTTTGCGCCATGGTGGTCACGAAGTGCAGCGCGTACACGCCCACGGCGGCCACCAGCAAGGTGCAGAATCCTAGTGCGCCGCCAAACCCCAGCAGCTTGTATCTCCAGCCCATGATGCGTTCCTGTGTTGTTGGATGGCTGCACAGCGGCCTGCGTGCCGGTCTGCGCCTCAGTGCCGCGGGTGTGTCCTTCGGATGTCAGGGCGGCGCGCCCTGACCGACGGTGCTGGCCTGCATAACGGCCAGGCGCTGTGGCGCCGCCAGCGACTGCAGGAACGCGAGCAGGTCGTCCTTTTCCTGGGTGCTTAACTGCAGCGGCTTGAGGTTGGGTGAAAGGTTGGTCTTGACATCGCCACCGCGCGCGTAGTGTTCGATCACGTCGCGCAGGGTTGCGGCCGAACCATCGTGAAAATAGGGCGCCGTGTCGGTCACGCCGCGCAGCGACGGGGTCTTGAACGCGCCCTGCATGCTGCGCACCGGCTTCTTGGCAAAACGGCCCGGATCGGCATCGCTTGCCCCGAAGCTGGCCAGACCGATGTTGTGGAAACCGTTGTCGGTGAAGTTCGGGGCGGAATGGCAGACCTCGCAGTTGCCCCGGGCGGGATCCATGAAGACCTGCAGGCCGCGCAGTTCAGCGGCGCTGAGGACATTCGGCTCGCCCGCCAGCCAGCGGTCAAAGCGGGTGTCGGTGACCAGCAGGGTGCGTTCAAAGGCCGCAATCGCCCGTGCCACGCTCTGTTCGTCGATCGGCATTTGCGGGTAGGCGCGCGCGAACTGGGCCTGATAGACCGGATCGGAGCGCAGGAAACGCACCAGTCCGGGTATGTCGGTATTCATTTCGTCCGGGGAACGCATCGGACCCAGCACCTGCTCTTCCAGCGAGACAAAGCGGCCATCCCACATCTGCAGGGGGTTGTAGGCGGCGTTCAGCACGGTGGGCGAGGCCCGGCGCAGCACCTTGCCATTCAGGCCGTGGGCGGTGGGCAGGCCGTCCGACCAGCCCTTGGCCGGGTCGTGACAGGTGGCGCAGGCTGTCGACCGGTCACTCGACAGGTGCGTGTCAAAAAACAGCCGCTGACCCAGCGCCACACGCTCGGGCGTGGTCGTGTTGTCGACAGGGCCTGCGACAACGGCTGGCAGACGCCAGTTCTGGAACTGCTGCGGATGCGGCGCATCGTCGGCACCGGCTGCTTGAGCCAGCATCAGCCCCCCCAGCACCCCAAGCGCTGCCCCCATCACGACAAGTGTTCTACGCATAAAGACCCCACAGATTCAGCAAGATTGGTCGATCCAATTCGTCTGAATCCTTAACGGCACCGCCGTCGTGATCCTGCGTATCGAAATGTCTAGGACACGTCAAAATTCCGTTCATGGGCGGATGCGCCCGGCTGCATGGCGCCGTGCTGGGCTGCCATCTGCAAGGGCGCAAGGGCTTCATCGGCCTCCCGACGGCTTGCGTCCTGGTTACCACCGGATGGATGGCCGTCAGCAAGCGCAAACGTTCCGGCCTGGGCGCGCCGCCAGAACGTGCGAAACACCGGCAGACGGTTGGCATCGCGCAGCAGCTCGCCCGGTTCGAGGAAATCGTAGATGGCCGAGAGGGGTTGGGCCTCAAATGGGCTCAAGCGCACCATGATGTGTTCCGGCCGCAGTTCCTGCGGGTGAAGCAGCCCGGCACTGGCCACCAGGTCGGCCAGTGCGGCCAAGGTATTGCGATGGAAATGGCGCACCCGTTCGGCCTTGTCGGGGACTACCAGGGCGCGCTGGCGCAAGGCATCCTGGGTGGTCACCCCGGTTGGACAGCGGTCGGTATGACAGGACTGCGCCTGGATACAACCGAGTGCGAACATGAAGCCACGGGCGGCATTGCACCAGTCCGCCCCCAAAGCCATCGTGCGGGCGATGTCGAAGGCGGTGATGATCTTGCCAGCTGCCCCGATGCGGACCCGATCACGCAGCCCGGCTCCGACCAGCGCGTTGTGGACCAGCAACAGGCCTTCCCGCATCGGGACGCCGACCCGGTCGATGTATTCGACCGGGGCAGCACCGGTGCCCCCTTCCTTGCCGTCGACCACAATGAAGTCTGGCGTGATGCCGCTGGCCAGCATGGCCTTCACCATGGCGAACCATTCCCAGGGATGCCCGATGGCCAGCTTGAATCCGACCGGCTTGCCACCGGAAAGCGCTCGCAGGGTCTGCACAAACTGCATCAGGCCAAGGGGGCTGTCGAAGGCGGTATGGGCCGAGGGCGACACACAGTCGACCCCGGGAGGCACCCCACGCGCTGCGGCGATTTCGGCACTGACCTTGGCTCCTGGCAGAACGCCGCCGTGGCCCGGTTTGGCACCTTGCGAGAGCTTGATTTCAATCATGCGCACCTGCGGGTCGGCAGCCAGCCGGGCAAAGGCTTCGGCATCGAAGTGCCCATGCGGCGTGCGGCAGCCGAAATAACCGGTACCGATTTCCCAGATCAGGTCACCGCCATGCACCCGGTGATGCACCGAAATGGAGCCCTCGCCCGTGTCATGGGCAAAGCCCCCTTCCCGGGCACCCCGATTGAGCGCCAAGATGGCGTTGGCGGACAGGGCGCCGAAGCTCATGGCCGAAATGTTGAGCAGACTGCTGTGGTACGGCTGCAGGCAGTCTGGCCCGCCGATCCGGATGCGGAAATCGTGGCTGTCGACCCGGGCGGGACTGACCGAATGATTGATCCACTCATAGCCTGCTGCATACGGGTCGAGCTGGGTACCGAACGGGCGCTTGTCAACATCCTGCTTGGCCCGCTGATAGACAATCGAGCGCTGGTTGCGCGAAAACGGTGTTGCCTCGGTGTCGGACTCAAAAAAATACTGTCGCAGCTCAGGTCGCAAAAACTCCAGCAGAAAGCGCAAATGGCCAAGAATCGGATAATTGCGCAGGATGGCGTGCCGCGACTGCGTGAGGTCGTGGATGCCGACCAGCAGCAGCGCGAGCAGCAAGCCCGGAACCAGCAGCGCCGTGCCAAGGTCGTCTTGCGGTGATGGCCAGGCAAATGGGAGGAAAAGGGCGACCAGTGCCAGAGCCGCAAAGCGTGTTCGGGATTCCAGCCAGACAAACATGACGTCCTCCAGGCCAATCTCAATCGGGGCGATACCAGCAATCACCCTGATGCTAGCGTGACCGGAAGACAAGCCTTTTACGGTTCCATCCGGGTATTGTCGAACCGTCCGCTCTGACAGGCATGCGTTTTGCGCCAGGCGTGGGTTTTGCTTATAGTCCGCCTGGAAATCCTGGCACGCTGCCCCACTGGCGTACTCCCCCTTTTTATCATTGGAGAAACTGCATGAACCGCATGGATGTGACAGAACAGATCATTGCCACCAAAATCGCCAAAGGCCTGAAGTGGTCGGCGGTCGCCCAGGAACTGGGGCTTTCAAAAGAGTGGGTGACCGCCGGCTGCCTGGGACAGATGACCTTCACGGCGGAGCAGGCGGCCCGCCTGGGTGCGCTGTTCGACCTGTCCGAGCAGGCCGTCAAGCTGCTGCAGGTGGTTCCCTACAAGGGCTCGCTGCCGACCAGTGTGCCGACAGATCCCCTGATCTACCGCTTTTACGAACTGGTCAGCGTGTACGGCACGACCTTCAAGGAGCTGATCCATGAAGAATTCGGCGACGGCATCATGTCTGCCATCGACTTCAAGATGGACCTGCAGCGCGAGCCCGATCCGAAAGGCGACCGGGTGAGCATCACGATGAGCGGCAAGTTCCTGCCGTACAAGACTTACTGACGCAACACCGGAGCGCCGTCAGCGCGTCGCTGGCACCACAGCCGTGGGGACCGCAGCCCCCAGTTGGCGCAGCAGGAGGCCGGTGCCGGCGGTATCCAGTTCCAGGCGCACATGCGAGACATGGCGGTCCGGTTCATCCTGCGGACCGACCGACAGTCGGCCACGCACCTGCAGCCAGGCAACCCCGGGCGGCAGGACCGCGGCATCGGCCAGGTGGACGAATACCAGGTTGGCTGGCAGGTCGTCCGCCAGCGCATCATCGTCGTCTGGCAGCTCCCCGGGATAAGGTGCCAACAGGAACACATGCGCCGGCCTGCCCGGCATGCGGATGACATAACCCGCCATCTGCACGGTCTGCCCGGCAAGCGCCAGCAGCCGCGCATCGGGCTCGAGGCCGGCAGGACCGATCGGGCGGTGAAACAGCTCGGCGAACCGCAGTTCCGGCACAGTCCCCTCGGGCACTGCCGCTGCGCCGGCACAGGCCGGGCCGGCGCAGGTACCAGCCAGTAGCAGCAGGACAACACCGTACCACCGGGCACCTTCGCGCCAATTGCCGATGTTGCCCCTGCCGGACTGTCGATTCCCGTTCGGCTGACGTTCCGACGGGTGGTCGATGCCCCCTGAGTGCAGGTTCACGGGGCCGGCGCAGGGCCCGGGCCCGCACCGCCCAGCACCGCCTGCGCAATCCGGAAAAATATGTCGGTGTTGTCCTGGTAGCCACCAAACAGGTTGGCGCCTAGCCCGAAGGCGCTGAGCGGCACATCCGTGGCGGTATGCACCGCCTGCTCCCCCGGCACCTGTCCAGCCACGAAGTAACCGCGATAGCCCGATCCATTGCCATGGTCTGACGGAGCATTCCGTACCGTCGGGTGGGAAGCGTAGGTCGATAAGGGCGGCGTTTTCACGAAGGGCTGTTGCCCGTCCTGGGTCGGACGGACGTTCGACAGCCAGGCCTCATAGCGGTCTGCGTTGGCCCCATAACCGATCAGCATCTTGCCATCGATGTCCGTGTCGAGCGGGAACCCATCGGTACCGACCTGATAATGCGGAAACCGGGCTGCCTCATACGTGCCCACCACGCCCTGCGCCACCGTCTTCGGCATCGCCTCCTCGGGCGCGCGCGTTGCCAGGGCGTTGGTGCGCAGCGTGGCGGACGGTAGGGTGGCAGCACCGATCAGGGCGGCGCCCGAGCATTCGTGGTCTGCCGTGACGATCACCAACGTATCGGGATGCCGCTCGGCGTAGGCCTTGCCCCTGGCCACTGCCCGATCGAACTCCAGCACTTCAAGCATCCAGCGGTCAGAGTCCATCAGATGCGACTGCTTGTCGATCGATGCCCCCTCCACCATCAGCACAAACCCATGCGTATTGTCGTGATCCAGTACGGCCAGGGCCCGGTCGGTCATTTCATCCAGCATCGGCTGATCGGGAAATCCATAATCTTCGACCACGGTGGCCAGATGGCCAGGAACTGCTGTCTGGCCTGCCACTTCCAGGGGTCCCCCCGCACCGGCGGTGCAACCGGTGGCAAAGGGGGGCAAGGCTGCATCTCCACCACGGCAGCGCCGACCGTTGATCTTGTCAAACGCCACATTCATGTTGGAGAACGCGAACAGGCCCAGCAGGCGCTCGGGCATTCCAGCGCTCTGCAGCGCGGTCCGGTCGGGGACGTAGGTCCAGCCTGCCCGTTGCATTTCGTTCAGGAGATCGCGGCCAGGCTGCGGGCTGGCCAGCGCCGGCCCAGCCACACGGTTGCCGATGCGTGAGCTCCAGCCACGCTGCAGATCGTGGTGCTCGGCAAAGCGGGGATCGGTGCCGCGCGCGCTGCCGTTCACCAGCCCGGCCTGGCGCGGCAGGAACCACTTGCGTCCCCCGCCCATCAGCACGCGCAGACCGGTCAGTGCCTGGTCATCAAAAAACTGGTCCACGATGCCGGTTCCAAGACTCCGGTCGGCGGAATGCACGGCATTCGCCGCCGGCGTCGCATCGAAAACATCGGCCGTGGTGACAATGCCCAGGCTGGTACCTTGCGTGCGATGCAGGAATTCGGCCAGGTATTCCACCCTGGGATTATCGAAGGCGTCCAGGGTGTCATCCGGAAACACCCCTTCCTGGTTGTTCTGGGCCTTGTTTCCGGTCACGTAATTCGACATACCCGGTGACGAGTCGGTCACGATCGAGTTCAGCGAGGAAGTCATCACCATGCCGGTGACCGGAAACGTGTCCATGGCCAGGCGGTCGCGTGCCTTGCCCTGTGCGTATCCTTTCGCCATGATCCGCGCGGCGGTGCGGTGGGCGGCGCCCATGCCGTCGCCCAGGAAAATGATCACATTGCGGGCCCGTGCCCCTTGCATGGGCAGATCCACCACCTCGAATTCCCCGGCACCATTGCGCATCGCCACGACGTCCGGGGTGTTTTCCTGACCGGTGCTGTCACTGGCAACGGCGGTCACCGCATAGCGCCCGGGCCGCTGAAACGATACGCCACGGACAGAAGCCACCACATGTCCGGGCGCTACCAAAGGCCCTTTAGCTGGAGTGGCCGGATCGACCGCGCTGTTGCTGGTGCGGAAACTCAAATTGTTGTCCGGATCAGCCGCCAACCCGGGTGTCACGCGCTGTTGCAGGGCGACACGTCCCGTCTGCACTTCCCGTACGGTGAATACGATGGCGCTCACCTCGGGCCCTGCCGCAGGAATCTGGGCAGTGGCCTGCAGATCAAACCGTTGGCCAGGCAGAAAGCGCGACAGGACTTCGCTGGTTGCCAGGGGCGGATTGCTGGGGGGCGAGAGCCGGATCACCTCAGGGGCTGCAGCCGCTGACTGCAAAAGCAGCCCAAGCCACACCAGCAGGCAGACGCGCAACAAGACAGGACGCACGGCAGGCAACCTCGAACAATTCAGGACACCACCATTCTAGGCATATCCTGCGGGAATTCTGTGACAGGCTGCCAGCGACGGCTGCCCGCACAGGCCGGTCGTCCATTGGAGTGCACTGCGGCATCGCGCCTCGATTACACTTC
>CAIPBT010000162.1 GCA_903863375.1 uncultured Ferrovum sp. | reverse complement strand
GTCGCTATTAACGTCAACCGTTACCATGCAGTCTCGCGCGCGACGGCATGGGTGGTCAAGGGGACCGCCGCGGTAGTTCAAGCGGATGCCTCTCCTGCGCCTACGGCCGCTTTCCCCAACTTGAGGGTCTCTTCACGACCCAAAACGGAAGTACCTTGAACCCATCTATTCCAGTTCAAAGCTGCTTGTACATTACGAAGGCGTCGACGTAACCCAATGTCGGATGCCGAAAGCCATCGGGTATCCGACCCAGTTTCCCAAAGCCGTACGCCTCCCAAGTCCGGATGGCGCGCTCGTTGGTACTGACGACGAAGTTGAATTGCATGGCCAGAAAGCCTCTTTCCTTGGCCTGGACCAAAGAGTGCTCAAGCATTAGGCGGGCAATACCCTGTCCTTGGGCCTGAGCGGACGTCACATATCCACAATTCGCCACGTGATCGCCGCCGCCGCCCTGGTTTGCACGCAGATAGTAGGTTCCCAGGATATCGGCATTGACCTCCGTAACAAAAGTCTCGTGGCTTGGGCCGCACCAGTAGGCGATTGCATCAGCCTCCTCGATGTCCCGAGCTATGCTGTAGGTCTCTCCGGCGCGGAAGACTGGCTTCAGAATCGACCAAATGGCGGAAGCGTCACCAGTCGTTGCCTTTCGAACAATGGTCGTCATTGGGTTTCAAGCTATGCGCACCGCTTCCGGCGCGTCTGCGTGATCTTACTCAACACTACAGAGGTTAGCTTTCGCTGCGCTCCAGCGTCGGCTTTGGGCCGAACAGCGACACGCGCTACACGGCCTCCAAAGCGGCCATCCTGCCCAAATCCTCCGGTCGGTTCCAGCGCTACCGCGGCGCCCGACGGAGCCAGGAGGCCACCGGCTGGCAAAAAGAGAGGCTAATCGTTAATGCCCCCCGAAAACGCCTCAATTTCGGGGGGACAGCTGGAGCAGGCACGCCTTAATGTGGCGTCTTGTACCGAAGGTTAGCTGCCGCCTTGCAGGACGTCCATCGCGGACACAGGTAGCCCTCCCGTCAGAAATCTGACCCCAGATTTCTACATGGCAGTCTCGGACTGCCGGTTGGCCCACGCGGCCAGGTAGTTTGGAATGCCCCCCAGCGGGGGCCATGCAAGGCTTCGCCGTCAAACGCGCAGCCCATTGCCAGGTGCGCGTTTGGGACACCCGTGATCCTGCCGCGCCCGAACGCCAGACGTTCGCCCACTCCGATCTCTCCCCGGAATCCGCCGCCACCCAGCGGCTGCTCAAGCGCGGTGACTTGCCCAGCGTGTGCCGGAATGCCCGGCACCTGTCTTGGCGCAGTCACTCGCGCCCTCGCCCGCCACGGCGCGCGCGTACGTCACTGGTCAGCAGCCAGTGACGTACGCGCCTACCCCAGCCGGGCCGCCAGTCAAGCGACATTCTGCCGCGTGACGCATATCCCGGAACCACGTGACGCCCCTTGGAGGGCCGTCACGTTCCCTGTCCGCAGTGGCCGCAACAGCCATTGCCGAATGGTCCACGTCACGGACTTCACACGCGCCTTCGGTGGCGCTCCTTGAGTCCTGGGTCAATGACTCTCCCCAGTGCATCCGGACGCGGATGCACTGGGGACGCCAAGCAAGACGCCGTGCGGCGCTGGCGGGCAGCAAATCCTCCGCACACAACGGGCCTGGTGACCCGTGCTCACAGTACCCCCTGCATTTGCTTCAGCAGCGCAGGCGAGCAGAAACACTTACCCGACGGACTTTTCACCAGCGCAGTACCGCAGCACCGAATTTCTCTGGCAACGCGACGGAGGTCAACGTGAAGGATCTGAACTTCGATTTCAAGGGGATCTGCAACCACAATCGCGACGGCAGCTTCGCGACCCAGGCGGATCGAAGGAACATCCTCGACCTGGTGGCGAACCAGCTGCACGAGATGGGCTACCGGCACATGCGCGGCAGTTCGCTCAAGACCAAGCATGTCGACGCACTGGTCGCCCAATCGAAAGCGCAGCCGCTTTCCACTGGCACTTTCAAGAACCGCATGGCCGCGCTGCGCTGGCTGGCTGGCCGGCAAGCTGGGCAAGAACGGCATCATCAAGACCGACAACGCGGCGTATGGCATCGGCAAACGGTCCAGCGTGGCGACCGCGTCGAAGGCGCGCGTGCTGACGGGCGGCGAGCTTGCCATGGTCGTCGATCCCTTCGTCGCCATGTCGCTCAAGCTGCAGGCGGCCGTTGGGCTCCGCCGCGAGGAGTCGATCAAGATCGTGCCAGCCTGGGCCGATCGCGGTGACCACCTGCTGCTCAAGGCCTCGTGGACCAAGGGCGGACGCGAGCGGGAAATCCCGATCAACACTGCGCGACAACGCGCCCTGCTCGCCGATGCCAAGGCACTCGCTGCCGGTAAGAGCCTGGTCGGTCCAGCCTATGGCAGCTATCGCGCTTGGCTCGCGCATTTCAAATATGTCTGCGCCTCCGCCGGTATCCACAAGGTACACGGCCACCGCCATCTCTACGCGCAGGAGCGCTACCGCGAACTCACCGGCTGGGCCTGCCCCGCCTGCGGCGGCCCTAGCAGCAAGCAACTGAGCCTTGAACAAAAAGCGATCGATCGGAAGATGAGGCTGCAGATCAGCCACGAGCTCGGCCATGGGCGCGAGCAGATCACCACCGTTTACCTGGGGCGCTGACGATGCAAGCGCGCGCTCCCTTTTCCCGTCACGTCGTCACATCGGAGGAGATGCCATGCGTACGTTCAATCTGCAGGAGGCGGCAGCCTTCCTGCACATGCATCAGGAGGAAGTCAGGCGCCGCGCCAAGTGCGGCGAGTTGCCGGGCACGAAGCCAGGGCGCGCGTGGGTGTTCCTGGAAGAGGATCTTGCGGAGTGGATGCGCGAGCTTTACGCTCGACCTTGACAAGCGTTGCGAGTGACACGGAGCAAGGAGTACGAACCATGTCATTCATCAAACGCGGGAACACCTGGTGAATCGACGTCATCGCCCCTGACGGACAGCGAATACGCCGCTCTGCTGGGACTGGAAGCAAAACTCAGGCGAGGGAGTACCACGACAAGTTGAAAGCCGAGTTGTGGCGCATCGCGATGCTGGACGAGAAGCCGGTCCGCTACTGGAACGACGCGGTAGTGCGTTGGCTCAAGGAACAGGCCCACAAGGCCACGGCGGGCGAGGATGTCACCAAAATGCGCTGGCTGGATCCTTTCCTGCGCGACCGGCCACTCACCAGCATCCATCGGGCGCTGATCGACCGGATCACCGATGCGAAACTGGCCGAGGGCCTCAGCAACGCGACGGTGAATCGGACGCTGGAGCTGTTGCGGGCGGTGCTGCGCTAATGCGTCAACGACTGGGAATGGCTGGACCGCGCGCCGAAGGTGCGGATGCTGAAAGAGCCGACGCGACGCATCCGTTTCCTGAGTCGCGACGAAGCGCAGCGGCTGCTGGCAGCATTGCCGGAGCATCAGGCAGACATGGCGGCCTTCGCGCTGGCCACCGGATTGCGGGCGTCGAATGTGACCGGGCTGGAGTGGTCGCAGGTGGATCTGGTGCGGCGACTGGCCTGGGTGCATCCGGATCAGGCCAAGGCGCGCAAGGCGATACCGGTCCCGCTCAATGCGGAAGCGGTGGGCATCATCCGCAGGTGGCTGGGCCGACACATGACGCACGTGTTCAGCTACCACGGCAAGCCGATCACCCAGGTCAGCACCAAGGCCTGGTACGCGGCCCTGGAACGTGCCGGCATCGAGGATTTCCGCTGGCACGACTTGCGGCATACCTGGGCGAGTTGGCACGTGCAGAACGGGACACCGCTGTACGTGTTGCAGGAACTGGGCCGTTGGGAGAGTGCGGAGATGGTGCGTCGCTACGCGCATCTGGCCGCGGAGCACCTCTCGCCGTTCGCGGACCGCCTGATGGCGGTCCGCGCGGCGGATGCCGGGAGCGCAGAAGCAGGAATGAAGGGTGCCGAAAGTTACGGCACAAATCCGTCACAGCCCTGAAAAACAAAAAGGCCTAGCCGAAGCTAAGCCCTTGAGTCGTTTGGTCCTGGTTGGTTGCGGGGGCAGGATTTGAACCTGCGACCTTCGGGTTATGAGCCCGACGAGCTGCCAGACTGCTCCACCCCGCGTCCGTTTGCAACCAAGACCGCAACTATAGCAGGACGCGGGACTTGATGCAAGGCAGCATGACCGAAAGATGACATATCGCCGTGCATCGGAACCTTCCCCCTTGAATTCCGGTCACGCAAACGGCATACATTGCAAGATGCCTGTCATTTTTCCCTCACCTCTTCTGGATCTCCATGACTCTGATCGAAGCCCTGCAATGGCGTTACGCCACCAAAAAATATGATTCCACCCGCACCGTCTCCCAGGACAAGGTGGATCGCATCCTGGAGGCAGCACGACTGGCTCCCACCTCGAGCGGACTGCAGCCCTACGAGATCATCGTGGTCACCAATCCCGAG
>CAIPBT010000161.1 GCA_903863375.1 uncultured Ferrovum sp. | reverse complement strand
GTGGCCTCGGCATTCGAGACGGCCAGCATCAGGCCATGCGGTCCATCCAGAAACCCAGCGCGCAGCAGATAGGTGCGCAGGAAGGCCCACAGGCCATGACCCACAGCCTTCAGCAGGCTGCAGCGCTTGCCGGCGGCAAACGCCTGCCGGGCACCTTCGGTGGAATAGCGATCGACCTTGGCCAGTACCTCCTCCAGCGAGGTGTAGGTGCTGTGCTGAAGGGGATGGACCAGTGTGCCGATCGCCCCGGGCGGCGGCAGCAGACGTTCGTGCACCCGATCATCGGAAAAGCGCGCGCCTTCGCGCCGGAACAGGCGCAGCACGTGATCGGGCCACCAGCCGCCATGGCGCAGCACCTGGCCACAGTAACTGGACGCGCGCGGCAACCGATAAGCCACCGGGTGCGTTGACCCGCCGGCCTGCGCGGCGATCAGCACCGCCTGGATTTCGCCGGCCAGGGCCGGACTGACCACCTCGTCCGCATCCAGCGACAGCACCCATTCGCCCCGGGCCAAGGCCAGTGCCCGGTTTTTCTGGGTACCAAATCCCGGCCAGTCCGGACTGACGTGCACCTCGGCCCCCCGGGCGCGGCAGATCGCCACCGTGTCGTCCTGGCTGCCGGAATCCAGCACCACGACCTGATCGGCAAAGGCGACACTGTCGATCACGGCGCCAATGCTGGCTGCTTCGTTCAGGGTGATGATCGCCACCGACAAGGTTGGGCTGTTCTCAGCCATGGTAGGCCCGGTACCAGTCGGCAAACCGCGACAGCCCCACGGCAAGCGGGGTGGCCGGTGCATAGGCAACATCCCGCACCAGGTCATCGACATCGGCCCAGGTGCGCTCCACGTCGCCAGCCTGCATCGGCCGATACCGCCGCTCGGCCGGCACCCCAAGGCAATGCTCCAGGGTGGTGACAAAGGTTTCCAGGTCGACCGGCACCTGATTGCCGACGTTGTACAGCCGCCACGGTGCGTCACTGGTGGCGGGATCGGGTGCCAGGCGGTCGAAGGCCGGATCCGGCACGGTCGGCCGGTCGATCACGCGCACCAATGCTTCGACCACATCATCGACGTACGTGAAATCGCGCGCCATTGCCCCATGGTTGAACAGGTCGATCGGCCGGCCGTGCAGGATCGCGTCGGCGAACAGGCAAGGGGCCATGTCTGGCCGGCCCCAGGGACCATAGACGGTGAAGAAACGCAGACCGGTGGCCGGCAGCCGGTACAGATGGCTGTAGGCATGCGCCATCAGTTCGTTGGCGCGCTTGGTGGCGGCATACAGGGTGACGGGATGATCGGCAGCGGCGTGCGGACTGTAGGGCAGCTGGGCATTGCTGCCATAGACGCTGGAGGTGCTGGCATAGACCAGATGGCCGGTGCGGTGATGGCGACAGGCCTCGAGCAGTTCGCCGAAGCCCTGCAGATTGCTGTGCAGGTAAGTGTGCGGATGGGTCAAGGAATGGCGCACGCCGGCCTGGGCTGCCAGATGGGCCACGGCTTCGCTGCCGGCCACCAGCTGGTCGAGCACAGGACGGTCGGTGAGGTCGGCTTCGCTGAAATGGAAGTCCGCACGGGCCAGCAGACGGGCCAGCCGATCCCGCTTCAGCTGGGGCGCGTAGTAATCGTTGAGATTGTCGAGACCCAGCACCGTGTCGCCCCGGTCAAGGAGCCGCTCACACAGGTGCATGCCGATGAAACCGGCCGCGCCGGTAACGAGGATTCGCATGACAGGAACTGGAAAAGGGCAGGCACGCCGCCCGGACCCCTGATGGTATCAGGACGACCGGCTGGCTTCCGTCACCAGGCCGGCGGCATCCGGCGCGGCGCCTGCCAGGTCGATGTGCTCGCGCACGCGCAACAGGGCCTGACGACAGTCGCCCCGTGCCAGTTCGCCGCCCAGACAGAGGCGGATGGCATTGGGCGGCGTGCCCTCCATCGTGAAGGTGTCGCTGGCCACTGCAGCCATGCCGTGCTGACGCAGGCTGGCAGCCAGCGGCAGGCGGTGTACCGTGTCCGGCAGGTGCAGCCAGCAGTGAAACGCTTCCGGCTGGGTTTGTACCTGCAGGTCGGCCAGCACTTCCCGCACCAGCTTCTGCCGCGCACGGCTTTCCTGCCGGACCGCGGCCAGCATGAGGTCGGCCGTGCCGTCGCGCAGCCAGTGGGTGGCCAGCGCCATGGTCACCGGCGAGGCCATGATGGTGGTGGTGCGCAGGGCACTGGCCGCCAGGCGGCGACGGGCGGCATCCGGCGGGACCAGAAACCCGATCCGCAAACCCGCCCCGAGACACTTGGCCAAACCGGTCAGGTACCAGACCTGTTCGGGGGCCAGCTGCGCGAACGCCGGCAAAGGATCATCCAGCAGCATGCCGTAGGCATCATCTTCGACAATCGGCACCGAATGACGCAAGGCAATGTCGGCCAGGGCTTCGCGCCGCGCCAGCGGCACCGTCTGGCAGGTCGGATTGCTGAGCGTGGGATTGAGATAGAGCAGGCGCGGCTTGAGCTCACGGCAGGCATGCTCGAACGCTGCCGGCAGGACGCCATCGGCGTCACAGGCCAGGGCGGCAACCCGCACCCCGAGTTGTGCGGCCATCGCCTTGACCCCCGGATAGGTGACCGGTTCGGCCAGGATCACCTCGCCCGCGGCGGCCAGCAGCCCCATCACGCTCGCCAGGGCACCCTGAATGCCCGGCGTGACCAGCACGCGCGCCGCGTCCACGCCCGGCAGCACCGCCTGCAACCAGGCGGCGGCTGCCTCGCGGTCTTCCAGCGTGCCGCCAAACTCCTGGTAGCGCAGCAGGGCATGCGGATCGGCCAGATGACCGATGAAATCCAGCCCTGACTGCAGCCGGCTCAGGATCTCGGGATCACGGGATTCCGGCGGCATGTTCATGGTCATTTCCAGCGGACTGACCGGACGCACCGAGCGGCGTGGCACCGGCGCCCGCACCACCGTGCCCCGGCCGGGGGCGCTGTCGACCAGGCCGAGCCGGCGCGCCTCGCCATAGGCGCGCGCCACCGTGGTGTAGTCCAGATCGAGCTGGCTGGCCAGCGCCCGCAGCGCCGGCAGGCGGTCGCCGGCACTCAACCGGCCCGAACGCAGATCTTCGCGCAGCAGCAGCGGAATGCCCTGATAGACCGGCACACCAAGGGCGGCCAGTCGCGCTTTCCAATGGGTGAGAGAGACTTCCATGCCCGTTCCGGCAGCAAAAGCCGCGCCAGCGCAACGATCACCGCAACCGCTGCCGCGCCCGGCGGACCGGCGCCTGCCCGGAAGCACCACACGGGTGCACCCGGGCATCCGGATGGTGCAAACCGGTTGGCATGTCCGGCGGGAATGCCCGGCCATGCAAGGCTCGAGCCGGGGTCGGCGATGCCTGCGGCCGGGTCCGGATGGCGACGGCCAGCGTGCGCCACCGGCGCTGGCAAGGCGCGCGGCAATGATCGGGACTTGATCGGATGCTGGCGCAGCGCCATGGCATGCGCGTTGCACCCCTTGCTGGATGACTGGCGACGGTTTTCCCGGTGAAACCCGGCCTGCCATCCCGCGTTGCCAACCCACAAGGAGTGCTGCACATGCCTATCGTTGAAAAAGCCCCCAACAAAAAAGGGGACTTCCTGGTCAACTATGAAGAGAAGGTGTTTGAGGACGTCAAGGCCAAGCCGGGTGAGAAGGCACTGGTGACGTTTCACACCGTGGCCTTTGAAGGATCGATCGGTCTGGTCAACCTGTTGCAGGCCACCCGCCTGCAGCGCAAGGGCTTCGAGACCAGCGTGCTGCTGTATGGCCCCGGTGTCACGCTCGGCGTGCAGCGCGGCTTCCCGACCTTGGGTGATGAGGCGTTCCCGGGGCACCAGAACTTCAACAACCAGCTGATCAAGTTCATGGAAGAGGGTGGCAAGGTCTATGCCTGCCGCTTCGCGCTGCAGGCGCTGTACGGCCATGGCGAAGGCGCACTCACGCCCGGCATCCGTCCGGTGCATCCCACCGACGTGCTCGACATCGTGCTGCTGCATCGCAACGACAACGCTTTCATCCTGGATACCTGGACGCTGTAAGCCCCGCAGTTCGGTCCGGCCCGGGACGACGTCCCGGGCCGGACCGGACCGCTCGAGGAATCACCATGACCCTGCCACGCATTGTCCGGGCCGCTGCGGCGCAGATCGCACCCGATCTGGAGCGCCCTGCCGGCACCACCGAGAAGGTACTGGCCACCATTGCCGATGCCGCCCGGCAAGGGGTACAGATTCTTGTCTTCCCGGAAACCCTGGTCCCCTATTACCCGTACTGGTCGTTCGTCAAACCGCCGGTGCTGATGGGCGCGGATCACCTGCGCCTGTATGAACACGCCGTCGAGGTCCCCGGGCCAATCACCCAGGCCGTCGCCGAAGCCGCGCGCGCGCACCGGATCACCGTGGTGCTGGGTGTGAACGAGCGCGACCATGGTTCGCTGTACAACACCCAGCTGATCTTCGACGAGCAGGGCCGCCTGGTGCTGAAGCGGCGCAAGCTCACGCCGACTTACCATGAGCGCATGGTGTGGGGCCAGGGCGATGGTGCCGGCCTGCAGGTGGTGAACACCGCCGTGGGACGGATCGGTGCCCTTGCCTGCTGGGAGCACTACAACCCCTTGGCACGCTACGCGCTGATGGCCCAGCACGAGGAAATCCACTGCGCCCAGTTTCCCGGATCAATGGTGGGCCAGATCTTTGCTGACCAGATGGAAGTGACCATCCGCCATCACGCGCTCGAAGCCGGCTGCTTCGTGATCAACGCCACTGGTTGGCTCACCGACGCCCAGATTGTGTCGATCACCCCCGATCCCGGCCTGCAGAAGGCCCTGCGCGGCGGTTGCAACACCGCCATCGTTTCGCCGGAGGGCGTGCACCTGGCACCCCCCTTGCGTGAGGGCGAGGGACTGGTGATTGCCGATCTCGACATGGCGCTGATCACCAAGCGCAAACGCATGATGGATTCGGTCGGGCACTACGCCCGGCCAGAACTGATGCACCTGCATCTCGACAACCGTTCGGCCACCCCGCTGCAGACCGAAACCCTTCCTGGACACTCGACCCATGAACCTGCCATCACTGCCCTCCCCGTCGCTGCCGCCCCTGATGACCGAGCTGCAGTCGCTCGGATTAAGGCTGTCTGACCCGACGGCCGGTGCGCCGAGCCGGCGCGGCGGGGCCGGTCCTTCCGACCATAAGGCCGTGGTGATCGACGGCGTGACCGTGATGGTGCCCGTGCACACCCAGCCTGCGTACCAGTCTCCGTTCCAGGTGCTGGCACCGGATGCCAATGGCACCAGCGTGCTCACCCGCGATGGCATCGCGGTGGCGGAAGTGCGCTTCGCGCGCCAGCCAAAGTTCTATGCCCACCAGACCCTAGACGGCATCCCCTATCAGCAGATCGCCACCCTGCATGGCACCGATGTGCTGGCCACCACGGTGCTGCAGACCTGCATCCGCTACGAAAGCCGCAAGCGCGCCTGCCAGTTCTGTGCCATCGGGCAGTCGCTGGCAGCTGGTCGCACCATCGCCCGCAAGACGCCCGAGCAACTGGCCGAGGTGGCCCGCATGGCGGTGCTGCTCGATGGGGTGAAACACATGGTGATGACCACCGGCACCCCGAACAAGAGCGATCGGGGCGCGGCCATCCTGTGCGAAAGCGCCTTCGCGGTGAAGGCCGCCGTCAACCTGCCGATCCAGGGTCAGTGCGAGCCGCCCGATGACGATGCCTGGTTCCAGCGCATGAAAGACGCCGGCATCGATACCCTCGGCATGCACCTGGAGGTGCTCGAACCCGAAGTGCGCGCACGGATCCTGCCGGGCAAAGCCGATGTGCCGCTGGCGCGGTACTGGAGTGCCTTTGAGGCAGCGGTGCAGGTGTTCGGCCGAGGCCAGGTGAGCACCTACATCCTCGCCGGACTGGGCGACAGTGTGGAAACCATCCTGGCCACCTGTGAACGCTTGCTCGCCATGGGGGTGTATCCGTTCGTGGTGCCCTTCGTACCGATCACCGGCACCCCACTGGAAGACCATCCGGCCCCCGCCCCGGCCTTCATGCGCAGCATTCTCGAGCCGCTCGGCAGGATGGTGCGGGAAGCCGGGCTCCGCTCGGGTGACATCAAGGCCGGCTGCGGCAAATGCGGCGCCTGCTCGTCGCTGGCTGTGTTCGAGCGCTGACAGGACCACCGACCATGGATTGCGATCTCTCGCTGGCGTATCAGCCCGCCTGCTTTGTGGTGAAACCGGCGGCCCAGGCCTGGGAGCGGCGCGACGCATTGGCCTTGCGCCGACAGGTGTTCTGCGTCGAGCAGGGCCTGTTCGGTGGTGCCGACGGCGACGACCGTGATGCGCTCGATGCGCAGGCCGACCTGCTGGTGGCGATCGCCCAGGTAGCCGGCATGCCGGACCGGGTAGTGGGCACCGTGCGCATCCATGCCCAGACCGGACGCACCTGGTTTGGCTCGCGACTGGCCGTCGAACCGGAGTTGCGCCGACACCGCGGTCTGGGCACCGGCCTGATCACCCTGGCGGTGCGACTGGCACACACGCAAGGGGCCGGCGTGTTCCTGGCACACGTGCAGGCGCAAAACGTGCCGCTGTTCGAACGGTTGCACTGGCACACCCTGGAACAGGTCACCCTGCAGGATCGTCCGCACGCCTTCATGCGGGCCGATCTTGCCCACTATCCGCCGCTGGCCCGCCCGCAGCAGGGACTGCTGGTGATCAACCGGCAGGCCGCCTGAGCCATGACGCCAGCGATGCCCCTTCCCGCTCTGGCCGAGGCCCTGCGCACCGGTCGTGGCATGCACCACAAGCAGGACATCCAGACCGCGCTGCGCACCCTGGGCAGCGCCTTGCCGGCGCCCCTGCACCAGGCGGGTCAGACCCTGGCGGTCGGTGACGACTGCGCCGCGCTGCCTGACGGTGACGGTTTCCTGCTGTTTGCCATCGAGGGTTTCATCAGCGATTTCGTCGCTGCCGAACCCTGGTTCGCCGGCTGGTGTGGACTGATGGTGAACCTCTCGGACATTGCCGCCATGGGCGGGCGGCCGATTGCCGTGGTCGATGCCCTATGGAGCCGTGACGATGCCAGCGCCGTGCCGATCCTGGAGGGCATGCGCGCCGCCAGTGCGGCATTCGGGGTGCCGGTGGTTGGTGGGCACAGCAACACCCACGCCGGTGGCGAACAGCTGGCCGTGGCGGTGCTGGGCCGGGCGCAACGCCTGCTGACCAGTTTTGATGCGCAGGCCGGCGACCGCCTCATGATCGCCATTGACCTGCGTGGACACTGGCACGACCCCTATCCCTTCTTCGACGCCGCCACCCGCGCTCCCGGCGAACGGCTGCGCGGCGATCTGGCCCTGCTGCCGGCCCTCGCCGAGCAAGGGTGGTGCAGGGCCGCCAAGGACATCAGCATGGCGGGCATCGTCGGCACCGCCGCCATGCTGATGGAAGGCTCGCGCCTGGGCGGCGTGATCGACCTCGACCGCCTGCCCTGCCCGCTGGATCTGGCACCGGCCGACCTGTTGCGCTGGCTGCAGGTGTTTCCCAGTTTTGGGTACCTGCTGGCCATACCAGCCGGGCATACCGCCAATGTGATCGATCACTTCGCCAGACGCGACATCGCCTGTGCCGATCTTGGCGAATTCGATCGCTCCGGCGTGGTGCGCATCGCGCAGGCGGGCGCCGAAGCCGTGGTGTGGGATCTGGGCGCGCATGCCCTGACCGGCTGCCAGCCGCTCACGGTGGCATCGTCATGAACGGCACGCCCTTGCGCATCGCCATGCTGGTCCATTCGGTACACCCCCGCGGTGGTGTGGCCCATGCGTTGGCGCTGGCCGAAGCCATCACCGACCTCGGACACCAGGTCACCGTGCACGCCCCCGATCCCGGCAGGCAGGGGTTTCCGCGGTCGGCACGCTGCCGACTGGTGAGCGTGCCGGCCACCCCTGTGCGCGAACCCGGCTTGGCGGCACTGGTGCAGCAGCGCATCACCGAATATGCCGACCATTTTCGGGCCAGCTGCGAGCCCTGGGACATCCTGCATGCCCACGACGGGATGGGCGCCAATGCCCTGCTGCGCCTGCGCGAAGAAGGGCGCATTGCGGCATTTGTCCGCACGGTGCATCACCTCGACCAGTTCAGTGACCCCGTGGTCGACCAGCTGCAGACGCGTAGCGTGACCGAGGCCGATGGCCTGGCCTGCGTCAGCCAGCACTGGCGTGATGTTCTGCGCACCCGCTTTCGGCGCGCCGCCACCGTCGTGGGCAACGGGGTGGATCTGGCACGTTTCGGCCCGGCACCCGATGCCGCCGACACCGAGGTCCGGCAAAAGTACAACCTGGATGAACATCGCCCGCTGATCCTCAACATCGGCGGTGTGGAAGAGCGCAAGAATTCGGTGCGCCTGCTGGAGGCCTTCCTGCGCCTGCGCCGGCGCCATCCGCGCGCCCGGCTGGTGATCGCGGGTGGCGCGAGCCTGCTCGACCATATGCCCGCCCAGGCAGGGTTCTTCACGGTGCTGGAAAACGCCGGCCTGCGCCTGTCCAACACAGGGCCGGTCACCCTGACCGGCCCCGTGCCGGACGCCCACATTCCGGCGCTGCTACGGGCCGCCGACGTGTTCGCCTTTCCCTCGATCAAGGAGGGATTCGGCCTGGTCACCCTGGAAGCGATGGCATGCGGCACCCCGGTGGTCACCTCAAAGGTGCCGCCCTTCACGGAATACCTGGATGAAAGCCAGTGCCGCCTGGTACAGCCAGACAGCGTGAACAGCATCCTGCAGGGCCTGGAGGCGGCGCTCGATCCCTGGCAGCGCGCCATGCTGCGCCCTTCCGGCTTCGCCCTCGCGCGGCGGATGGGCTGGGCGGCCTGCGCCGAGCGCCAGCTGGGCCTGTACCGTCAGGTGCGCAACCACATCGACATCGTGGAGACCGAACCCCATGCCTGAGATGCATTTTGAGGTGCGCTGGCCAGATGGCAAGACCATGCGCTGCTATTCGCCGTCGCTGATCATCAAGGACTACTTCCAGCCCGGCAGCCACTATCCAGTAGTCGAATTCCTGGCGCGCAGCCGCGAAGCCTACGGCATCGCCCAGGAACGGGTTCGGGCACGCTGGGGCTGGGGATGCGGTCACGGTCAGCATGCCCTTGAACAGATCGAAGCCCAGGCCAGCCGATGCGCGGCAGACGGGCTGGTCCTTGTCGAATGTTTCCAGGAGTGAACCCTGCATGAACGCGATCCAGCATACCCATACCCTGCAAGCGACCCCGCAAGCGCCGACCAATAAGGGGCGCCACTTTCCGGTGATCGTGATTGGCGGTGGGCAGGCCGGCCTGTCCATGAGCTGGCACCTGAAGGCGCGTGGCATTCCCCATCTGGTGTTGGAAAAGCATCGGGTGGGTCACGAATGGCGCACCCGGCGCTGGGATACCTTCTGTCTGGTCACCCCGAACTGGCAATGCCAGCTGCCGGGCTGGCCCTACCGCGGCAGCGATCCCCACGGCTTCATGGGGCGCGACGAGATCGTGCAATGGCTGGAGGACTATGCCCGTTCCTTCCAGCCCCCGCTGATGGAGGGCGTGAGCGTGACATCCTTGCGCCGGCGCAGCCATGGCACCTTCGAGCTGGATACCACTGCCGGTGCCTTCAGCGCCGATCAGGTGGTGATTGCCACTGGTGGGTATCACGGTTTCCAGCTGCCGCGCCTGGCCGACCGCCTGCCGCTCGGCGTGCACCAGATCCATTCCAGCGAGTACCGCAATGCCGAGCAGTTGCCGGCCGGGGCGGTGCTGGTGATCGGCAGTGGCCAGAGCGGCTGCCAGATTGCGGAAGACCTGCATCTGGCAGGGCGTCAGGTGCATCTGGCAACCGGCTCGGCACCGCGCACCGCGCGGTTTTACCGGGGTCGCGATGTGGTCGACTGGCTCGCCGACCTGGGATATTACGATCTGCCGGTGCACGAGCATCCCCTGAAGGAGGGCGTGCGCGCCAAGGCCAATCACTACGTCACCGGCCGGGGTGGTGGCCGCGACATCGACCTGCGCCGCTTCGCGGCCGAGGGCATGGCGCTGCATGGCCGTCTGCTGGAGGTGGAGGGCATGCGCCTGCGCTTTGCCGACGACCTGAAGGCCAACCTGGACAACGCGGACGCCGTTGCGGAAAGCATCAAGACCACCATCGACAAGCACATCGCCGCCAAGGGCATTGCCGCACCGGAAGAGGCGCGCTATACCCCGGTCTGGGTGCCGCCGGCCGACCTGCCGACCACGGTCGACCTGAATGCCGCCAACATCACCAGCGTGATCTGGGGCACTGGTTTCCGGAGTGATTACCGCTGGCTGGAAGTGCCGGTGTTTGACGGCCGCGGGTATCCCCGTCACGAGCGCGGCGTGACCAGCATGGTCGGCATCTATTTCCTGGGACTACCTTGGCAATACACCTGGGGTTCGGGGCGCTTCTCGGGCGTGGCGCGCGACGCCGAATATCTGGCCGGTCAGATCGTCGGCCGGATGGGCGCGTGGATGCCAGGGCACCACGACGCCACGGGCGAACGCGTCAATGCGGTGGCGCTGGGCAGCTGATGGGACGCGGCCGGGTATTCAGGCCTTGAACTGGTTGACCAGGCCCTTCAAAGCTTCTGCCGTTGACGCCGTGTCATTGGAGATCGCGGTGAAGCGCGCCAGCGCCATCTCACTCTCGGCAAACTGATTCAGCATCTTATTCATCCGCTGCGCCGTTTCACCCGTTACGCGGCTCTGGTCGCGCGTGGCGGCGGCAATGTCCTCGGCCAGCTGGGTCATCACGCTCGAACCTTCCAGGATATGGGTGAGCGACTGGCCCACTTCCAGGGTGGCTGTGACCCCCTGCTGCACCTCATCGCGAACCTGCCGCATCGCCTTGACGGCAGCGTTGGTCTTGGTGCGGATTTCTGCAACGGTCGTGCTGATGTTGCTGGTGGATGTGGCCGTGCGTTCTGCCAGCTTGCGCACTTCATCGGCCACGACCGCAAATCCACGCCCCTGTTCACCGGCCCGGGCCGCCTCGATGGCCGCGTTCAGGGCCAGCAGATTGGTCTGCTCAGCAATTTCCCGGATCGTTCCGCTCAGTCCCTCGATGCTGTCGGTGGCGTCTTCCAGTGCCTCGATCATGACCGCTGAATCGTTGACCCTGGCCTCGACCCGTCGGGTGGCCAGGATGCTGCTCTCGGTCTGCGCATGACTGCCGGTGGCCAGCTGCATGCTGCGACCCGAGGCGTGGGCCACCTTCACCGAACCCTCGGCGATGGCATTGGCCGACGCACTGATCTGGCCGACATCCTGGTTGGCATCCGCCACGCTGGCGGCTTGCGCATGGGTGGCCTGAGCCACCGTGAGGGTCTGACGACGCAATTCTTCGGCGGCATCGCCGAGCCGCTCCGCCGCGGCTTTGACGCCCTGGACGGTTTTCCCGATCTGGGCCACCGAAGCATTCAGGGAGGCGCCCATCGCGCCAAATTCATCGCGGCGCGTGGTGTTCGACCGGACCGTGAAATCCCCTCCGGCGAGGCGGCCTAGCACGCCTTTGAGTTCGTCAACGCCGCGCGCGATCGACACGGTGGTCAGTCCGAGCGCCACAAACAGCAGCAGGCTGGAAAACACAAGGCTGACGAGCACCAGACCGCTAAGGCGCGTGCCCGTGGCCTGGGTGACTTCATACGTGTGTTGCACCTGTGCCGCCTGCAGCGGCAGGAGCTGTCCCAGCGGCTTCAGCACGGTGCTCTGCACCCGCGGCCAGTCTTCCTCCAGCAGCGCGTTCAGCACCTTGCGGTCATCGGCCCGATAGGCCGCGCCCACTTTGTCGAAAAATGGTGGCAGGGCACCAATGCCCTGATCAATCCGTTGCAGCAACGCCGCCGTGTCCGGATTGACCGTGCCGGCGTTGCTGCGGCGCAGGACTTCCGCCCATTGCTGCGGCAGACGGCCGCGCACCTCGTTCAGATGGTTGAGAGAGCCGACACTCGGCATCTGGTCGAGGATCACGCCGGCGATGCGAAAGCGCACTTCCTTCAGGTCACTTTCCATCTGCTGCGCCATCAGCAGCGGGCGAACCGAATTCTCGTAGATCCCGCTCAAGGCAGCTTCGGAGCGGGCTTTGCTATACAGGTTGATGCCGGCCAGCAGCAACAGGCAGGCGAACGCCACGGTGCCGGTGGCCATCAGGCGGCCCCGGATGGTGAGGTGATTCATGTGGCAGACTCCTGCTCGGTTGACGCACTTTGCGGTCAGTCAGACTTGCTTACTCGGTCGGAAAGCCCTTGGCTTTCCATTCGGGAAAGCCTCCACGGAACCACGACACGGCCTTGTAGCCACTCTTGATCGCCGTCACCGACGCCTTATAGCTCTTCCAGCATTCTCCCGAATTGCAATAGAACACCAGCGGCGCCGCCTTGTCCTTGGGCAGTTTCGACAGGTCGAAGCTGTCGGCTGCGCCATCGAACGTGGTCGCCTTGGCACTTTTTTCCTTGTAGGGAACGCTGATCGCGCCAACGATATGGGAATCGGCGTATTCGTTGGCCACGCGGGTGTCGATCACCGGCACTCCTTTGGCCATCAGCGCCTTGACCTGTTCGGCGCTGACCACGGTGGCGCCGCTCAGCGTCGGCGGTGTCTCGGCCGCCTGCACCAACGGCGCGGCGACAGTCAGAAACAGGCAGAGTGCAAGCCCACGAAGGCTGTTGGAACGGAAGTGGTTCACGGCATGGTTTCCTTGTTGGTGGCAGCAGCAGTGGATGGGACCGGCGGATGCAATCCGCTCACTTCTGGGTAACGGCATGTCCGGTCAGGGACTTGAACCGGATGGCCCACGGCG
>CAIPBT010000160.1 GCA_903863375.1 uncultured Ferrovum sp. | reverse complement strand
GGGCAATTTCCGAGGGACGGCGGACATTTTCCAGCCCGCTGAGGGTGGCGCGAACGACGTTGTACGGGTTGGTTGACCCAATACACTTGGCGAGCACGTTGGTGACGCCCATCACTTCAAACACGGCACGCATCGGCCCGCCGGCAATGATGCCGGTACCTTCGGAGGCGGGCTGCATGATCACCTTGGCGGCGCCATGCTCGCCGATCACGGCATGGTGCAAGGTGCCGTTCTTCAGGTTGACCTTCACCATACGGCGGCGCGCCTGCTCCATCGCCTTCTGCACGGCAACCGGCACTTCGCGCGCCTTGCCCTTGCCCATGCCGATGCCACCGTCGCCGTCACCGACCACCGCGAGAGCAGCGAAGCCGAGGATACGACCCCCCTTCACCACCTTGGTGACGCGGTTGACCGCAACCATCTTTTCGCGCAAGCCGTCGCCGCGATCTTCGTCTTTGTTGTCGTGCTTTGCCATTTGCTATTCCTGAGAGTGAGGGGGCGGCGCCTGGGCGCCGTTCCGCATCAGAACTTGAGGCCGCCTTCCCGCGCCGCATCGGCGAGGGCCTTCACGCGGCCGTGATAGCGGAAACCCGAGCGGTCAAATGCCACCGACTCGATACCCGCTGCCTTGGCCTTCTCGGCGATCCGCCGGCCTACGGCCTCGGCTGCCTTGATGTTGCCGCCGTTGGCCAGACTGCCGCGCAGTTCTGCTTCTAGCGTCGATGCAGCCGCGAGCACCTTGCCACCGGTTGCGTCGATGATCTGCGCATAGGTATGCAAGTTGGTGCGGTGCACCGTGAGGCGCAGCACGCGCAGCTCGGCGATCTTGGCGCGGGTACGGCGGGCGCGCTTCAGGCGCCCTTCGCTGATGATTTGGGTCATGGTCGTTCCGCCTTACTTCTTCTTGGTTTCTTTCAGCGTGACCACTTCGTCGGCGTACCGGATACCCTTGCCCTTGTAGGGCTCGGGCTTGCGGTAGGCACGAACTTCAGCAGCCACCTGGCCGACGCGCTGCTTGTCGGTACCTTTAATGACGATCTCGGTCTGCGTCGGCGTTGCCACCGTGATGCCGGCCGGCATCTTGTGGACCACGGGGTGGGAGAAGCCGAGCGACAGGTTCAGATTCTCGCCCTGAGCCTGGGCCCGATAACCCACGCCAACCAAGGTCAGCTTGCGCTCAAAACCCTTGCTCACGCCGGTCACCATGTTGGCCACGTTGGCCCGGGTGGTGCCCGACATCGCGTTGGCAAAGGCGGACTCGTCCGTGGGGGCAAACGTCAGGCGGGCGCCATCGCGAGCGATAACAACCACCGGCAGCAGCGCCATGGACAGCTTGCCCAGCGGACCAGACACGGTAATCTGCTGCGGCTGAAGGTCAACTTCCACCTTTTCAGGCAGGTCGACGGGATATTTGGCAATGCGAGACATAGTCGTTTACCTCAGGCGACGATGCACAGCACTTCACCACCCACATTGCGGCTGCGCGCCGCACGGTCGGTGATGACGCCGGCGGGCGTCGACACAATCGCAACACCCAGGCCATTCATCACCTTGGGGATGTCCTTGCAGCTCTTGTAGATGCGCAGGCCGGGACGGCTGACCCGTTCGATCAGCTCGATCACCGGGCGGCCTGCGTAATATTTCAACCCCACCTCCAGCGTCGGCTTGGCGCCGCCGTGGACTTGGAAGCCATCAATGTAGCCTTCGTCGGCCAGGACGCGCGCAATGGCGACCTTCAGCTTGGAGGAGGGCATCGAGACATTGGCCTTTTCCGCGCGCTGGGCGTTGCGGATGCGGGTCAACATGTCTGCAATCGGATCTGTCATGCTCATGTTGCTATGCTCTCCTTACCAGCTGGCCTTGGTCACGCCCGGAATCTCGCCACGCATCGCAATCTCGCGCAGCTTGTTCCGGCCGAGGCCGAACTTGCGATACACGCCGCGGGGGCGGCCGGTCAGCGCGCAACGGTTGCGAAGACGGACTTCGCTGGCGTTGCGGGGCAGGGCCTGGAGCTTCTGACGTGCTTCGAAGCGCTCCTCCGGACTTACCTTGCTGTTGTTGATGATGGCGAGAATTGCCTCGCGCTTGGCGGCGAACTTCTTGACCGTGTCGCGACGCTTCTGTTCACGATTGATGAGAGCGAGTTTAGCCACGTCGGACCTCAGACTTTCAGGGGGAATTTGAACGCCAGCAGAAGCGCTTTCGCCTCGGCATCGGACTTCGCCGTCGTCGTGATGGTGATGTTCATGCCACGCACCGCGTCGATCTTGTCGTACTCGATTTCCGGGAAAATCGTCTGCTCGCGCACGCCCATCGAATAGTTGCCACGGCCGTCAAAGGCGCGTCCGGAAATGCCGCGGAAGTCGCGGATCCGCGGCATGGCCACGGACACGAGGCGATCGAGGAATTCGAACATCCGTTCCTTGCGCAGCGTGACCTTGCAACCGACCGGGTAGCCTTCACGGATCTTGAAGCCGGCGATCGACTTGCGCGCCAGCGTGACCACGGGCTTCTGACCGGCAATCTTCTGCATGTCACCCACGGCGTGCTCGATCACCTTCTTGTCGGCCACGGCCTCACCGACACCCATGTTGATGGTGATCTTGGTGATGCGCGGCACTTCCATCACGGAGCCATAGCTGAATTCCTGCATCAGCTGCGGCACCACGGTTTCCTTGTAAAACTGTTGCAGACGGCTCATGGTGTTTCCTTAGGCGTCGATCACTTCGCCGTTCGACTTGAAGAAGCGCACGCGGCGGCCGTCCTCAAGCGTACGGATGCCAACACGATCACCCTTCTGGGTGGCCGGATTGAACAGCGCGATGTTGGAGATGTTGATGGGCATCTCACGATCAATGATGCCCCCGACCTGGCCACGGACCGGGTTCGGTTTCTGGTGCTTCTTCACCACGTTGATGCCCTGCACCAGCACGGCGCCCTCAAGAACCTTCAGCACTGTTCCGCGCTTGTTCTTGTCCTTGCCCGTGATGGCAACCACTTCGTCACCCTTGCGGATCTTGTTCATGCCAGGCTCCTTACAGCACTTCCGGGGCCAGGGACACGATCTTCATGAACTTTTCGGTACGCAATTCGCGCGTGACCGGTCCGAAGATACGGGTGCCGATAGGCTCCAGCTTGTTGTTCAGCAACACGGCAGCGTTGCCGTCAAACTTGACCAGCGAACCGTCGGGACGACGAACGCCCTTGGCAGTGCGAACCACCACGGCGTTATAGACTTCGCCCTTCTTCACGCGACCGCGC
>CAIPBT010000159.1 GCA_903863375.1 uncultured Ferrovum sp. | reverse complement strand
TCGCGTCATCGCCACCGCCATCCTGGATCGACTGCTGCACCATGCCGTCACGCTGAACATCCGCGGTAACTCGTACCGCCTCAAAGAGAAGCTGAAAGCCGGCCTCGTCCGGTCGCACGACGAGGACACATCATCGCAACAGGGTGGGGAAATTTAAAATACCGTGCCTGGGGAAAACTGGGATGCAGTTGACACGCGGGCAATGCGGATGTGGCCGTAGCCGTTGATCTCTTCGATGCCAGCGGTCCGGTGGTGGACGGTTTCATGTTCGTGGGCGATTCCCTGGTTGGTCACGCCATGCGCCACGGCAACGTCAACTGGACCACGCCGAGCCTCCCGTGCCTGTCCTTCGGCGAGATCTGCCAGACCGGCGGGTTCATCACAGGGTACGGCTCGCTTACAGGCGGGGCGGGCTACACGCCCGGAACGTACATCGACATCCCCTTCACGGGCGGGACGGGCGCGAATTGCATCGGCAACGTAACGGTAAGTGGCGGCGGCGTGGCATCAATCACGATACAGAGTCCCGGCTACGGGTACGTCGTGGGCGATGTTCTTTCGGTCGCGGCGGCAAGCGTGGGCGGGAGCGGGGCGGGGTTTGCATTTACGGTGACATCGGTCCAGGGCCCACAGCGCTATAACGGATACATGCCGTTGAGCATTTGTGCCGACATGTCGGCATGGAAAGCTTCCGACTGGGCGAACTATTGCACCAACACGTACCCAAGCGTTTTCACGGATTTTCCGGGCAAATACATCGTCATCGCCCTGGGTTCAAATGCGGACATCAGTACGTCGGTCTATCAAGCATCGATGGTGACGATCATCAATCAGGCTCTGAGCGCGGGCAAGACCGTGATTCTTGAGAAGTGCATCAATAACTTTTCCCAACAGACCGCCTATAACGCCGTCGTGGCGTCGCTCTACACGACCTATCCCTCGATCATCCCGGGAGTGGATATGTCCGGATTCCAGTTCAATTACCTTCAGCCGCATCCGGACAGCTACGGAACGGCGACGCAGCGGATCGTGCGGGCAATGTTTGCTTGCCAGTTGACTTAGGTCGGTGCAGGGGGGCGGGGCGGCCAACGCCCCGCTCTGCCCCGGTCTGATTGAGCCCAAAGACGATGAAGCGTCCGCGCGGGGGATTACGCGGCATCAGGCGGACTTCTCGTTGCTTTGGATAGCGGGAGCAACAATATGCGCAATATGCCGATTCGCCGGGTGATTTCATAGATTGCCAGCGGGATTCCTATTCCCGCGAAAAAGCCAAGTAACCCGCAAAAATTCGGGTTGGAGATATGCCGCGAGGCGAGCGCAAAGACCAGGTATTGGAAGTACCAGTGAAATATCAAGACGAACAGGCTGCGGGCACCCAGGTAGGAGAGGGCATCTGCAAGAATTTGGTGCTTCGAGGCCAGTTTGGCAAGGCATAGGCAGATATAGATGCCCAGCAGGGCCTGGGCCGTTGCCACCAACGCCTGCCCATAGACCCGATCGCTAAGGTCGATGGTTTCATGGAAAATGACCTGGCAGGCGGCAAAGGCCAACAAGGCCGGGAAAAGAAACGTCCGCTGCACGCCAAAGTCCTTTATGTCGTCGCGCCATGCGTATCCAAACACAATGAATGCGCTGGTAATGGGCAGCACATCCACACTCCATGGCAAACCATGATTTAGCGGAATTCGCCATGGACCCACGTGAACGCCGTCCGGGGTCATGCAAAGGAGCATCGCGTAGCCCGACGCCAGTAGCACGGCGCTAACCCATGAAAAGTAACGGCGGCTTTGCTCACCGACAGCCTTGATGAGAAGAAGCGACACAAGGGATGCAATAGCCAAGTGTGGAAGAAACCACATGGGAGGACTCCATGTGATGACCGCGCCCGTTCCGTACATTACGTCTTGCAAGGACATGGAGTCACCGGCCCCGGGATGCAGTCGCTGCTTGAGCAATATGCAACCCAGAACGACAAAATAGGGTTTGAGCAAGGAATCCGCTCTTTGCAAGGCGAAGCGTCCAATCGTGGCGGATGAGCGGATGAATATGCCGGCCAACACGAAGAAGAGCGGCATGTGAAACGAAAAGATCAGTCTGAACAGCGCCCCCTTTTCGTGGAGGACGATCCAGTTGTGCCCGAACACTACAAAGGCGATGCCGATTCCTCTGGTTATGTCGATGAGGCTTAGCCGGTTCTGATCGGGCATGGTCCTTCTCTCGTGCATGAAGCAAACGTTAAAACGGTTGTTCTGTCAACAAAAACCCGTTGCCACGAACCAGAAAAATCCCGTGAGCATGCCGACCGCGCCCCTGATGAGCCATCAAATGTAATCCGGTCGCGAACGATGGTGTCACATGGCGGGATTATTTGCACTTGATGAGCTGGTCCGCCCAATAAGACACGGCCGCCAAGCTACGCTCGCGGGGATCCGTTCTCGGGTACTTCGACCAGCGCCCGAGGAAGCGCGCGCCGGAGACCGCATAGGCGGAGTTGCAAGCGCTGCGGCCCAGGTTCTTTGACTTGATGACGATGCCGATCGCGCTGGAGAAATGCCGGCGTTTGCTAAAATCCGGCGCTCTTGCCCGTTGTTCGCGAAAAAGTTCCGCAAGTCCCCGCCACGAAATCCCTGCGACAGGCTCGGCATGCTCTTTACTGATCCATTTTTCCTCTTTGCCTTTTTGCCTTTCACGCTCGCAGGCTTCTATCTGGGTCGCCGCTACATCGGCGGTTCGTTCGCGAT
Organism: uncultured Ferrovum sp.; assembly: GCA_903863375.1. GTDB lineage: Bacteria > Pseudomonadota > Gammaproteobacteria > Burkholderiales > Ferrovaceae > CAIVHB01. The sequence continues at coordinate 1,897 of CAIPBT010000159.1, read as the reverse complement.
ATGGTTCCTGCTAGCGGTCTCGGTATTCTTCTACGGCTACTGGAGCGTCAAGTACCTTTTTCTTCTGCTCGCCCAGGCACTGGTCAACTTCTACCTGCTGCAGGGACGCACAAGACCGGTGTCACGCGAGGCCAGACAGGCGCCGTCACTCTGGTCCAGCGTTTCGGCTCGGCAGCCAATCTCAACATTCATCTGCATGGCCTCGTTCTTGACGGGGTATACCAAAGCGCCAAGGACGGCCCGGTCTTCCACCCTGCAGACGCGCCCACGCCGGAGGAACTGGACGCGATCTTGCAGCGCATCATCCATGCGCTGATGAAGCAGCTCACGCGTTCCGGCCACCTGCATGTGGAGGAAGATGGCTCGGGCTACCTCAGTGACCTCTTGGGCGAAGGCAGCGCCGATCCTGGCTTGAGCACCCTGCAGTGGGCGTCCTGCACTTACCGGATTGCGTTCGGGCCGAATGCCGGACGATCGATCCTCCGGCGACAGGACGCGTCGCGCGCGGCCGATACGGTCAAGCCTGGCTGTGTGAGCCGCCAGGGCTTCAGTCTGCATGCTGGCATCCGCTGCCGGGCGGACCAGCGCCGTGAACTGGAACGCCTATGCCGTTACATCACCCGTCCGGCCCTTTCGCACGAGCGGGTGGCGCGCAGTGCCGGGGGCGACGTGATCCTGACGCTCAAGACCCCCTGGCGGGACGGCACCAGTCACCTCAAATTCACACCCTTGGAGTTCCTGCAGCGGCTGGCAGCCTTGGTGCCAAGACCGAGATTGCACCTGACGCGATTCCACGGGGTGCTGGCGCCCAATGCCCGGCTGCGCCGGGAGGTGCTGCCACACACGGCCGCCGATCCAGAGCCCGGCATGCAGCCGCCACGGCGCAGCGCGCGGATGGGCTGGGCAAAGCTCTTGCGCCGGGTGTTCCGCGTGGATCTTGAGCACTGCCCGGACTGTGGTGGCGACCTCAAGCTCGTTGCGGCGATTCTTGATGGAGCGGCCGTCGTGAAGATCCTGACGCACCTGGGCCTGCCTGCGCGGGCACCACCCCGGGCACCGGCGCGCCTGGACGCCGAACTCGACTTGGCCTGAGCGCATAGAGTCCATCGGTGGATTCCCGAGGGCGGGGAGCAGCCCAACGCAGGGCGCATTCTGAGGAAGGATACGCAGTCATCCTGCTCCGAACGCCAGGCGATAGGGGTGTCCGCACAGGGCTGGACTTTGGACGGGCGCAGCCGTTCAGGCCGGATACGGTCCGGGTATCGTGGCTCCAGGCTAAGGTGATGTCCCGGTAAAACACCGTTTGAAATTCCTATGCTCATCGCGCAGATTCCGCCTGATCCTCGATCACCAGGACGCGCATGGGGTGCCTGGATGCGGGGCCGCCTGGTCAGCGACCGCCAGATCCACCCGGGTGCTTGCCGCGCTTCATCAGCCGGTCAAGCTCCTGGAGGTCAAGCTCGCCACTCTTGTCGCGGTCGAGCCGATCGAACTCGGCTTCCATGAAGGCCAGGAATTCTTGCTTCGAGACCTTGCCGTTCTGGTCCTTGTCCATCAACTGAAGGAGCCGGGCGGTCGGCCCCACGGCCTTGGACAGCGCCTCCTCTCGCGGTGCTGGCGGGGGATCGTCTGCCATGGCGGATGTGACGGGCGCTGCTGCGAGAATCGCAGCTGTGAGCAGTGCAGCGAAGTGATGGCGTGAAGTCATGTGGCCTCCCATACAGTGAGCGGATGATAGCAAGAGCGTGCAGATGCGAGGGCGCCGCCCGGCGCGTCGACCGGACGCTCGCATCAGATCAGGCGCTAGCGTACGCCGGGCGATAGGGGTGTCCGCACAGGGCTGGACTTTGGACGGGCGCAGCCGTTCAGGCCGGATACGGTCCGGGTATCGTGGCTC
>CAIPBT010000158.1 GCA_903863375.1 uncultured Ferrovum sp. | reverse complement strand
TCGAGCATCAGCAACATGGTGCGGCCATCCTAGAAATACGTTTCCTAGTGTCGCGCAGATCGGCCTGCATGAAAACCCGGCCATCGCTCAAGTCAGGCAGAAATCCACCGGCTGCAGGGGCTGAAGGCCGTGGTCCTCGCCCAGAGCATCGCGCAGGCTGATCTCGGCGCTGCGGCTGATCGCGTCCAGGGCGAGGTCGTTGGGCGAATTGCCGAAGGGCTCTTCGATCTCGTCGCCCAGCGCATCGAGTCCGAAAAAGGTGTAGGCCACGATGCCCACCACGAACGGCGTCATGAAGCCGGTGGTATCGACCAGCCCGAAGGGCAGCAGAAAGCAGTACAGGTAGGCAGTACGATGCAGCATCAAGGAATAGGAAAACGGGATCGGCGTGCCCTTGATGCGCTCGCACGAAGCGGCAGCGCTCACGAGGGCAGAGAGCGAGCCGTCGATGGTGGCGGCAAGGCACCCGTCCAGGGCGCGCCGAGCAAGGCACTCGCGCAGATCCTGGCCCATCTGCTGCATCAGGTATTCGGCTGGCCGACTGGCACGGGCTGCCTGTTGCCATTCCACGGGACGCAGCAGTCCCCGCAGATCGGCCTGTGCATCGGTATCACGCAACTGATGCCGCAGAGCGTGCACGTAGGCAATCGTGCGATACACCATCCGGCCGCGCAGGTCGGCCAACGTGGCGGCGCCGCCGCCAACCGGGGGCAGCTGGCCCTCCGTGGCGGCAGCAGGAATCAGGCTCAGGCACTGGCGCGCGAGGTTGCGGCTGCGCAGCACGATCTCGCCCCACAGCTTGCGACCCTCGACATACCGGTCATACGCGGCTGTGTTGCGAAAGCCCAGGAAGATCGCCAGCGGCAGCCCGATCAGGGTGAACGGAATGGCGGTGAGCGTGATCTTGCGGCTGTAGATGTCGCCGTCACTCCAGGTAACCAGGGTGGCCAGCACCACGTTGACCAGCAGCACGCGCCAGATCCGCGTCAGGATTGATCCGCGGATGATGAAGAACAGCTGAAAACCGGAGGGCCGGTCACGCAGGATCACCGCGGTCTGCTCCGGGGCAGCTGTCTGCTCTGGGTCATCAGTGCAGCTTGATATGCGGTTCGGTGGCCCGGCGCAGCTGATGCGCGATGAAATCCAGCACGGTTTTGACCGGCCCGTGCAGGGCAAGCTGATGCATCTGATACAGCGACTTGTACATCATGCCGGCAATCAGGCCATCGATGAACATGTTGCCGCCCATCAGCCCGCCCATCAGGTTGCCGACGGCGCTGCTGCGCCCGATCGACACCAGCGAGCCGAAGTCGTGATACGCGAACGCCGGGGTCTTCTTGCCGGCGCGCTGGCGCAGGAACTGCTTCAACAGGTAACTGGCCTGCTGGTGCGCCGACTGGGCCCGCGGCGGAATGAAACCGCCCTGTCCCGGCCAGACACACTGGGCGCAGTCGCCCAGCGCATAGATGTGTTCGTCACGCGAGGTACGCAGATGGTCATCCACCACCAGCTGATGGATGCGGTTGGTTTCCAGGCCATCGAGCTGGCTCAGGAATTCCGGGGCCTTCAGGCCCGCCGCCCATACGATCAGGTCAGCCGGAATGAACAGGCCAGAAGCACAGGCCACGCCGTCTGCCCGTACTTCCGTCACCCGTTCCTCGACCCGGACCACGATGCCCATGCGTTCCAGCAGCCGGGTAACAGAATGCGAGATGCGCGTCGACAGCCCGGGCAGGATGCGGTCGGCACCCTCCACAACCGTGATCGAGACATCGCGCAGGGGATCCATCCGGTGGATGCCGTAGGCGCCCAGCACCTTGCTGGTGTTGCGCAGTTCGGCTGCCAGTTCCACGCCCGTGGCGCCGGCCCCGATGATCGCAATCGATACCTGATGCGGCTGCCCGTCGCCCGCCCGGGTTTCGGCGCGCATGCACGCGGCAATCAGCTTCTGGCGGAAACGCTCGGCATCGTAGACCGAGTCCAGGCCGATGGCATGCTCGTGCGTACCTGGAATGTTGAAGGTGTTGATCTGGCTGCCCACCGCCAGCACCAGGGTGTCGTAGTGCAGGACCCGCTCGGGCAGCATGGGCTGCCCGTCGCGGTCGGCCACGGCACCGATGCGGATGGTGCGGGCTTGGCGGTCGAGGTCCAGCAGCGAGCCCAGCTGAAACTCGAAATGGTGCCAGTGCGCCTGCGCCACATATTCCAGGCCATGGTGGCCGATATCCAGGCTGCCCGCTGCCACCTCATGCAGGTGTGGTTTCCAGATGTGGATCGGCAGGCGATCTACCAACACGACGCGCGCCTCGCCCCGTTTGCCGAGGGTTTCGCCCAGCCGTGTGACCAGTTCCAGTCCGCCTGCCCCGCCACCCACGATCACATACGTGGGGATAGATGATTCCTTCAACCCAGACTCCCAGATGCCGGCCACTCCACCGAAGACATCAGTGTACCGTGGCAGGCACCTGCTCAGAAGCCGTAGCTGAAGGCGGCTGTGAACACCAAGGGGTTGAGGTCGACGTGATTCAGGCGGGTGACCCCGGCGGTCTGCACCGTCACATCTGGCCGGACATCCGCATGGGTTACGCCCAGCTGACCGTAGAGGTGGTCCATCAGGCGCAGCGAGACCCCGGCGACTTCCACCAACCCGAAGCTGTCGGTGAAGTGGATCCGGGTCGGGCCGCCGTTGATCGCATCGGTGCCGGAGGTGTCCTGCAGGTCGTAGAAGTGCGCATACACGAGACCTACGCCAACATACGGCCGATAGAAGGCGCCGGGCTCATTGAACTTGTAGTTCAGGGTGAACGCCGGGGCCATCTCCTTGCCGCTTGTCAGTGGCGTGCCGGCATAGGGCACGGCGCCGAGGCTGGCGGGTCCGCGGGCATGCACATGGAAGGTCGGCGGAATGCCGGCGATCAGCTCCAGTTCAAGGTGGCGGGTCAGGTCGCGCGCATAGGACAGATAGACCGTGCTGAAATCCTCGGTCTTGGTGCCCAGGTACAGTCCCGCCGGAATGCCGGGACCGCGGAAGCCGCTGTCGGAGTCGTGCAGCACTACCCGCTCGATGCCAAGGCGCAGATGGTTGAGATCGTCGTCGGCCCGCGCCGCGATGCCGAAGATCAGGCTGCAGAGCGCCACGGCAGCCACGTACAGGTTCAGAAAGCGAACAGTCATGATGGTCTCCGGAAATTCAGCGGGGGCTGGCAAAGAAGGACAGCGACGCCGCGGTGCAGAACGGTGCCACGCTGGTGTGGTAGCCGGTCAGCGCAGCTGTCTGGGTGGCCACGGTGGTGCCTGCCTGCTGGTTGTAGAGCCCGGTGAAGGCCTGCTGGTAGGCCGAAAACACCGGATCGCTGTCCGGGCTGGCCGGCAGCTTGCCGGTGCCACTCGTGTTCAGGTCGATGTTCAGGAAATGGCGCAGGGGGGCCACGGCGGGCTGCAGCGCGGCCTGGATCGCGGCAAAGTAGCGCTGCATGATCAGCGTGTTGGTCGAGAACACGACAGGGTCATTGCCACCGGCGCAGAGCAGCATCGGTGCCTTCGGCAGCCAGCCCGGGGCACCGGAGACGGCAGGCAGGCGCAGGTCGTTCAGGACCAGGGCCTGCCGGATGCCATTGGTGGCACTGCCCGACGGGGCACCGGTGGTGACCGTCGGCACCGCGCCATCCGGATAGGCAGCGGCATCGGCCAGATAGGCCGCCCGCGCCGTATCGGTAACCAGGAACGGCGTGCCGAAACCGAAGTCGCCATTGCTGGCTGCCGCCGGGTTCTGCAGCAGTCCGGCGAACGCGCCCATGGGATTGTTGTTGAACAGCGCCGTCTGCGGCAGCAGGCCACCCATGAAGATCTGCGCCTGGGTGAGGGCGCTGGGCAGCACGCTGGCGGCATTGTTGAAGGGGGCTGCGAAGAAGTCTGTCGGAATCGACAGCGTATTGCCATAGGCATGGCGGTAGCTGTTGTAGATCAGGGGGACAAACAGCGTCGCCCCGATGTCGACGTTGCCGAGGAAGATCAGGTCGCCGAAGGCCGCCATGGTGTAGGGCCCGGACATGGTCGCCGCCGCCGCCACGGGCTGTCCGGCAGCCTCCAGGGCGCGCACGGTGGCCATGGCCGTATGGCCGCCTGCCGAGTAGCCGGAGACAAACAGGGCCCCGGCGTCGCCGGTGCCAGCCAGGCCGGCCAGGGCTGTGCGCCCGGCGGCCAGCGCGTCGATCATCTCCCCTGACTGCTGGGCGGCGTTCAGGAACGGGTGGTAACCCAGGGTCGAGGTGTCGTACCCGGCATAATTCGGCGCCACCACGATGAATCCGTTGCTGGCGTAGACCGCCGCAATCAGTGCCGACTCGCCATTCGCCGCATTGGTGGGGTCCGCCAGATTCGACAGGTCAAACGCTTGCGACGTGGCGGTGCCATGGCCGTACAGCACGATCGGTCGTGGTCCGCTGCAGCCCGTTCCGCCATTGGGCACCATCAGGGCGCCCGAAGAGGTGGTGGCTTCGCCGGCGCCGCCGGTGGTGCGAAATTGCAACTTGTAGACGTCAACGCCACAATGCAACGGCGCCGGCGTGCTGGCACCCGGGGCCGAGGGGCCGGAGGCCAGCAGGTGCAGTTGCTGGCCGGCCGGCGTGCTGTCCAGGCTGCTCTGGAAGGCTGCTGCCGTCAGCGAAACCGCCTGCAGCGGCGGATTGAAGACGAGCGTTCCAGGAGTGTTGGCCGGGTTGGCGCTGGCGGTGATGCCACCAGAACTGCCACCGCCACAGGCGGCGAGCAGGAAGGCAAGGAAGATCCAGCCGGGACGGGGGGTGCGCATCGTATGTTCCTCCTGGTCGGGTTGACCGGTTGCGCGCTGGCGGCCGGATTCGCCCGATGCTTTTGTCATTGCCACGCGTGCGTTGCACGCAGCGCTGGGCATGCTGCGGACATCGTATGTCACCATACTGTCGGTCTGGCGGCACACGATGCAAGCTCATCTTCAGCGATGAAACAGTGTTTGTCTTGCCGCGCTGCGGCGAGCTGGCCACAGGAGTGAACCGGAATGCAGGAAGCAACTGCCAGCGAAGTCGCGTCCCTGCGCGCGGATCACGCCCGGCTCGCAGCGCAACTGGCCTCTGCACAGCAGGCTTTGGAAGAACTGGCCTACCATGCCGCGCACCAGCTGCGCCCGCCGCTGCGCGGCGCGCATGGCCTGGTGGGCGTCTTGCGCGAGGATTTCGGATCAGCGCTGCCAGCGCCGGCCTTGAACCTGCTGGCGCAGCTCGGTGGGCAGGTCGACCAGGCGTCACGTCGGCTCGAGGGGCTGATCCAGTTGGCCCGTGCCACAACGCGTCCGCTGCGGCCCGTGGCTGTCGACGTATCGACGCTGGCGCACGAGGTGATTGCAGCGCTATCGCGGGCACCCGAGGCGCGGGCTCGCTGGCAGGTGGCGGATGGGCTGACTGTGTGGGCCGACCCCGGCGCCCTGCGCGAGATCCTGGAGGAAGTCTGCGGTAATGCCTTGCGGTTTTCGGCGGGCCTCACCACGGCGGACAGTGTCTTCTCGATCCTGGGCCAGGAGGATGAGGCCGGCCGCTGCTGGATCTGCGTCCGCGATCCCGGCAGCGGCTTCGAGTCGCGGCATGCCGGGAAGCTGTTCCAGCCGTTCCAGTTCCTGCATGAAGACCCACAACCACCAGGCATAGGGATTGGCCTTGCCCTGAGTGCACGGCTGATTGCCCGCCACGATGGGTTGGTGCGTCTGTGCCCGGCCATTCCGCGCGGGGCCGAATTCGGTTTCTGGCTGCCCGGCCCGCCGCCCTGAGGCCAACCTCCGGTCAGGGGTCCAGACCGCGGCAGGCCAGATCGGCCGCCAGCAGCACGGCCTTCGATTTGTTCAGGGTCTCTTCCCATTCCGAGGTGGGCACCGAATCTGCCACAATGCCGGCGCCGGCCTGCACGTGCAGTTCGCCGTTTTGCACCACCCCGGTCCGGATGGCAATCGCCAGGTCCATGTCGCCGTTGAAACCCAGATAGCCGACCGCGCCGCCATACACGCCGCGCCGGCTGGTTTCCAGCTCGTCGATGATCTCAAGCGCGCGCACCTTGGGCGCTCCGCTCAGGGTGCCTGCCGGGAACGTCGCACGCAGCACATCGATGGCGTCCAGTCCCGGCCGCAGCTCGCCTTCCACGTTCGACACAATATGCATCACGTGCGAATAGCGTTCGATCACCATGTTCTCGGTCAGGCGCACGCTGCCGGAGCAGGAAATGCGTCCCACATCATTGCGGCCGAGATCGATCAGCATGACGTGCTCGGCGCGCTCCTTGGGGTCGGCCAGCAGTTCATCGGCGAGGGCCTGGTCGTGTTCGGTTGTCCGGCCGCGCGGGCGGGTGCCGGCGATCGGCCGCAGCGTGACCTTGCCATCCTGCAGGCGCACCAGGATTTCCGGCGAGGCGCCGATCACCTGGAAGCCGCCAAAATCGTAGTAAAACATGTACGGCGAGGGGTTGAGCGTGCGCAGCGCACGGTACAGCGACAGCGGTGGCGCCGTGTAGGGCCGGCGCATGCGCTGGCTCAGCACCACCTGCATGACATCCCCCTCCTGGATGTAGGCTTTGGCGCGCTCGACGCGCGCCTCGAAGGCTTGCTGCCCCACCTCCGAGACCGCAGGCTGGGTGGCGACCGGCGGGGTTGCCGGCACCCCGGGCGCGGCCGAGAGGGCTTGGCGCAAGGCCTGCAGGCGCGCATGTCCCTGCGCCAGGCCATTGGGCTGAGCCGGGTCGGCATACACCACCAGGCGCAGCTTGCCGCTCAGGTTGTCCAGCACCACCAGTTCGGTAGACAGCAGCAACAGGATGTCGGGGGTATCGGCCCCGCCATCTTTCCAGCCACCGGCCAGGCGCTTTTCCATGTAACGCACGCAATCGTGCCCGAAATAACCGGCAAGACCGCCGCAGAAGCGCGGAAAGTTAGGCAGCGGCGCCACGCGGAACTGCTGCATCCATTGACGCACAAACGCCAAGGGATCGGTGCCATCGTGCGCTTCCACGACCTGCTCGTCGGTGATCACCTGCAGGTGCGTGCCGCGCACTTCGATGCGCGTGCGGGAGGGCAGGCCGATGAAGGAATAACGCCCGAAGCGTTCGCCACCCTGCACCGATTCCAGCAGATAAGACCAGGGCTGATTGGCCAGCTTCAGGTAGGCTGACAGCGGCGTATCGAGGTCGGCCAGCGTTTCCAGTACCAGCGGGATACGGTTGTAACCGGCCTCCGCCATGGCCTTGAATTGGTCTTCAGTCATGGTCCCGATTCTCGATCAAAGCCGGCAGGCCGACAAGCGTGTCGGCGGCGTGCCAGGGCACCACCCCGCAGGCCTCGGCACCTGCCCGGTCGTAGCCGTAGCGCACCAGCAGGCTGGCACAGCCGGCTGCCGCCGCAGCCAGCAGGTCGTTGCGGCCGTCGCCAACCATCAAGGCCCGTTCCGGGGCCACGCCCAGCTGGGTCAGGGCATGTTGTACGGGGGCCGGGTCGGGTTTTGCAACCGGCAGGCTGTCACCGCCCACCACCACCTCGAACCAGCGCGCCAGGTCCAGCGCGGCCAGGATACTGGCCGTGAACGCCGCAGGCTTGTTGGTGACCACCCCGAGGCGCACGCCCAACCCTTGCAGCTGCGCCAGCATGTCCGGTACTCCCGGGTAGGGGCGGGTGGTGGCGACCACGCAGGCCTCATAAGCGGTTTCAAAGGCCTGGTAGGCGCGCTCCAGCAGGTCGGCATCCAGCACCCCGGCATGGCTGTTGGTCAGGGTGCGCGCCACCAAACGGCGCGCCCCGTCGCCAATGAAACTGCGGATGCGCGCATCGTCGAGGGGGCGCAGACCGAAAGCGCGGCGTACGCCATGGGCAGCCATGGCGATGTCGCCCAGACTGTCCACCAGCGTGCCATCCAGATCAAACAGCACGGCGTCGAAGGGGTAGGCCGAGGGTGGCACCGACGCGTGCCGGCCGGACGCCGTCATGCGGTGCCGCCAGTGTGCTGGGCCACTTCGGTTTTCATGCGCCGGATCACGTCGGCGTAGTCCGGCGCGCCGAAGATGGCCGAGCCAGCCACGAAGGTATCCGCGCCTGCTGCCGCGATGGCGCCGATGTTGTCCGCCTTCACCCCGCCATCGACTTCCAGCCAGATGTCCCGTCCACTCTCGCGGATGCGTTGCTTCACCGTCCGCAGCTTGTGCAGCGTATGAGGAATGAAGCTTTGACCGCCAAACCCCGGATTGACCGACATCAGCAGGATCAGGTCGAGTCGGTCCATCACGTGGTCGAGCACGTTCAGCGGGGTAGCCGGATTGAGCACCAGGCCGGCCTTGCAGCCACATTCACGGATCAGGGCAAGCGTGCGGTCGACATGTTCCGAGGCTTCCGGATGGAAGCTGATGATGTTCGCGCCGGCCTTGGCAAAGTCCGGAATCAGGCGGTCCACCGGTTTCACCATCAGATGCACGTCGATCGGCGCCGTGGTGTGCGGACGCAGCGCCGCACAGACCATCGGTCCGAAGGTCAGGTTAGGTACATAGTGGTTGTCCATCACGTCAAAATGCACGATGTCGGCGCCGCTGCCGATCACGTGACGGACTTCCTCCCCCAGACGCGCAAAGTCGGCAGAGAGTATGCTTGCGGCGATACGGGCAGGGTTCATGCTGCCCTCCGGGTCAGCCGGCCCAGCGGATCATTGCAATGGATTGAGGTCATGACGGACTCCTCGCGATATCGGATTACGGTGCAGGCAGTGGCACATTATCTGCCGGAACAGTCGGACGAAGCCGACGGGCGTTTTGTGTTCAGCTATACGATCAACATCAGCAATACCGGCGAAGAAACCGCGCAGTTGCTCAGCCGCCACTGGGTGATCACCGATGCCAACAGTCAGGTGCAGGAAGTACGCGGACTGGGGGTGGTGGGTGAGCAGCCGGTGCTGAAGCCCGGCGAGTCCTTCCAATACACCAGCGGCTCGGCCATTGCGACAGCGGTTGGCACCATGCAGGGCAGTTATCAGATGCTGGCGGCCGACGGCACACGGTTTGAAGCCACCGTGCCGGCATTTGTGCTGAGCGTGCCGAGGGTGCTGCACTGATGTCCGGCGTCCGAACCGCGACCGTCAGCCGCATCTTGCCTGGCGGCCAAACCGTGTCCACCGGCCGAACCATTCCCGTCAGGACGAATCCTTGTCGCGGCCTTCACGCGGCAGGGTCCACCAGACAATGAACAGGGCAAGGCCCAAGGCCAGCCCCGCTTCCAACAAGATCCATTCCATGCTGATTGTTCCCGATGTCGTGATGATCGCCGATCACCACCGCAGCCTGCATTCTACCCGCTTCCATCCTGCCATCCGCACCGCCGTCCTCCTGTTGCTGCTGGTGCTGGTGGTTCGTCCTGACCTGTCCCGGGCCACCGACACCCTGCCGTTGCAGCTCAGCCTGCCGCCTGTCCCCGGTGCAACCGCGGCGAGCCAGCCTGCCGCCGTCCAGCCCATCCAGCCCATCCAGCCCATCCAGCCCGTCCCAGCCCCCGATGCTCCGGCCTTGTCCTGCACCTGCACCGACGCTGCCGCTGGTGCCGGCACGGCTGGCGGCGGTGCCGCGACCATTGCAGCCGCTGCCGCCAAGCGGGGGCGTCTGCGCCCGGTGCGCTGGGAGGACCTGAAGGGGCTCGACAGCCCCGAGATCACCAGTCCGGCGGTGTGGCAGGCATTCCGCCTGGGTTGCCAGGTGCTGCAGAATGATCCAGCCTGGAGTGGCGTCTGCGAGGCGGCGCTCGCGCTGCCGGAGTCGGTGACGGCGGAAGACCAGCTCGACTTTCTGCGCGCACGGCTGCAACCCTGGCAGGCCATCAACGGGGATGGCCAGGCCGAGGGACTCGCCACCGGATATTACGAACCGGTCCTGCACGGCAGCCGCACCCGCGACCAGCAGTATCGGTATCCCCTCTACGCACGGCCGGATGACCTGCTGACGGTAGAACTCGACAGCCTGGTGCCGGAACTGAAAGGCAAGCGGCTGCGGGCGCGC
>CAIPBT010000157.1 GCA_903863375.1 uncultured Ferrovum sp. | reverse complement strand
GCGCGCGAAGTCTTCCGCCGAAAAGCCGCGCGCCACCAGTAGTGCCACGGCCAGCGCATCGCCGAGCGCCAGGGTGGCGGTCGAACTTGTGGTCGGAGCCAGGTTGTGCGGACAGGCCTCGCGCTCGACATGGGCGTCGAGATGCGCGTCGGCCAGACGGGCGAGGCTCGAGGCAGGATTGCCTGTTACGGCAATCACCCGGCTGCCCCGTCGTTTCAGCAGCGGCAGAATGGCGAGCAATTCGCTGCTTTCTCCCGAGTAGGACAGGGCCAGCAGGATGTCCTCGGGCTGGATCATGCCGAGATCACCGTGCATCGCCTCGGCGGGATGCAGGAAAAAAGCTGGCGTGCCGGTGCTGGCAAAGGTGCTGGCAATTTTGTTGCCGACGTGGCCGGACTTGCCGATGCCGCTCACCACCACCCGCCCGCGGCACTCCAGCAGCAGGCGGTGGGCCTCCAGAAAGGGTTGGTCGAGTCGATGGGCGAGCGCCTGCAGGGCCTCTGCTTCGGTGTTCAATACCTGACGGGCGGTGGCCAGCACATTGGCGGCCGTGATGGGCGGATTGGAATCGGGCATGGCTACATTATGGGCTATAGTCGGCGGCATGGTCACCGGACTCGATCTTGTGCTCGCGCTGCTCGTTGCCTCTGTGGCCGCGGTGGCGCTGTTCCGCCGTTTCGGGCTGCCTGCCATGCTCGGATACCTGACCGTTGGCGTGCTGTTGGGACCGCATGCCCTGCATCTGGTGCCCGAAGATGCGGCAGCCGTCACCCTGGGTGACTTCGGCGTGGTGTTCCTGATGTTTTCCGTGGGCCTGGAATTCAGCCTGGCGGAGCTGATGGCCATGCGACGGACTGTCTTTGGCCTGGGCAGTGCGCAGATGATCAGCACCTTTGGTCTGCTGATGGTGGTCATGGTGGGATGCGGCATGGCGTGGCCAGCCGCCGTCACCCTGGCCGGCGCTTTTGCCCTCTCGTCGACCGCCATCGTGTCGCGCCTGCTCACCGAACGGCTGGAACTGCGTGCGGCCCATGGCCAGCGCATCATGGGGGTGGCCCTCTTTCAGGATCTGGCGGTGGTGCCCCTGCTGATCGTGCTGCCGGCCCTCACCGAAAGCGCCAGCCGGCTGGGCGTTGCCCTGGGCTGGGCTGCGCTCAAGGCGCTGGTGCTGCTTGCCCTGCTGCTGCGTCTGGGCCGGCTGGTTCTGGTGCGCTGGTTTGCCCTGGCGGCCCGACAGAAATCGAGCGAGCTGTTCGTGCTCAACGCCTTGCTGGTTTCCCTGCTGCTGGCCTGGGCAACTGCCCGGGCCGGCCTGTCGCTGGCACTCGGGGCGTTTCTTGCGGGGGCCCTGATCTCGGAAACCGAATACCGCTATCAGGTTGCTGATTACATCAAGCCCTTCCGGGACGTGCTGCTCGGCCTGTTCTTTATTGGCATCGGCATGCTGCTGGATGTCGGGGTGGTGGTACGCGAAGCGCCATGGGTCTTGCTGGTGCTGCTCGGGCTGACGGGCGTCAAGCTGGGGCTGGTGTACGGCCTGACCCGCCTGTTTGGCGACAACGATTCGGTGTCGCTGCGAACAGCATTGGCACTGGCCTTTTGCGGAGAATTCGGCTTTGTCCTGCTGGCGCAAGGCGAGGCCTTGCACCTGTTGGCGCAACCCCAGCTGCAGATTGCCCTCGCGGCGATGCTGCTGTCCATGCTGGTGTCACCCTTTGTGATGCAGGCCAGTGACCGTATCGTGCTGCATCTGTGCGCCAGCGAGTGGACCATTCGCGCCCTGGCCCTGCATGAACTGTCCACCCGTGCCCTGGCCGCCGACCAGCACGTGATCGTCTGTGGATTTGGGCGCAGCGGTCAAAGCCTGGCACGTTTCCTGGAAGGCGCGCAGATCGCGGTGGTGGCACTCGACCTGGACTCCCAGCGGGTTCGTGCCGCAGCAGCCGGCGGCGAGTCGGTGGTGTTCGGAGATGCCACGCGGCGCGAGGTGCTGATTGCGGCAGGCCTGCACCGGGCCGCAGCGGTCATCGTGACGTTTGCCAGCACCAGCCAGGCGCTGGTCATCATCAGTCACGTGCGTGAGCTTGAGCCCAGGGTGCCCGTGATCGTGCGCACCTATGACGATGCCGACCTGGAACGGCTGCGCGCTGCCGGTGCGGCCGAGGTGGTGCCGGAGGTGCTGGAAGGCGCCTTGATGCTGTCCTCTCAGGCCATGCTGGAACTTGGGGTGCCGCTGGCCGAGGTTTTGCGCGGCATCCGCCGGGCGCGCGCCGAGCGTTACCGGCTGATGCGCGGGTTCTATGCCGGCCGGGACGACCGTGTCGGTGACCTGGGAGAGGGCGAAGGTGACACCCTGCGGCTGCAGTCTGTGCTGCTCACGCCGGGGGCGCGTGCCTGCGGACGCGCGCTGGGAGAAATCGGTGTGCGCGAGATTGGCGTCGAGGTGCGGGCGGTGCGTCGGGCCGGGACGCATGACCTGCAGGCCGAGGCCGACCTCGTGCTGGCACCGAATGATGTGTTGGTGTTGCAGGGTGCGCCGGCCACGCTGGCGCGTGCCGAGATGCTGCTGCTGGGCGGCGGCTGAGCGCGGTGCCGGCGTTTCCGGTCAGAAGGTATAGGCGGCGCCACAGTTGCTTGCCGGCGTCTGGCGATTCCAGACGGATCCCGCCGGGGCGGCACCACCAGCCACCACAGACGCACAGCCTGTGGCGTTGTCGCCGGCCACCGGCGCGGCGCCGGCCGCGTAGTACGTGCTGAACTGGAAGTTGCCGGTGTAGGGATTGCCGTCGTCCAGCTTGTTGTCGACCTCGCCCAGGATATTGGACGGAATCTTGTTGCCGGTCTTCAGGTTGTTGGACGGGTTGGGTCTGGTGCCGGCATAGCCGAACACGTCGTCGTAGCCCAGGCTGATCACGCCGGCATAGGCGTTGAGCGGGCTGTTGGATTGTGACGGGGCGCCCGGACTGGCGCTGTTGCCGCCGCTGATGCACTGCGAGCAGGAAATGAAGCCGGCGGCGGTGAGGTGCAGGAAGGCCCACACGCGCTCATTGCTCTCCGCACCCGTGGTGGCAGCGGCGTTCGACGTGGCGTCGAAAGCGACGAATCCGTCACCGTCACCGTTGACGGCCGTGGTGGCACTAAGGCCGGGAATGTTGGATGAGGCCTGGGCGTAATCGCCAGGCAAGGCGTTGTAGCGATCCTGGAAGGCAAAAAAGGCGGCCTTGATCGCGTTTTGCTGATCGGCAATGTTGCGCACCCGCGCACTGGTCACCAGCTCCTGCCCTTTCAGCACGCCCCCCAGGATCAGGCCGATGATCACCAGCACGATGGCGATTTCCACCAGGGTAAAACCGACGGCCGGTCGCATGGATTGTTGACGCATGGAGTTTCTCGATGGTGTGCAGGTTGAGACGCATGGTGTGTGGACTGCTGATCACCCCGGGGGTCTCTTGCCCGGGTGACACGGCTCTGACGGCGATGGTTAACGAGCAAACTTCATGCCATCTACGGGAAGTCGATGCATGTCCGTGTATTTGTGGAAAAATTTCCCACAATTGAGGGAAAAATACCCCCTCAAGCGCTCAAGGGTGTCGCGTGCTCGTCGTTGGTGTCGGGTTTTCGACAGTTGGCACGATCGGGGCTTCCTGCCCGAGAAGTTGCAGGCGCTCCACCAGGAAATGCCGTTCATGATCGTCGCGGATGCTGCCACTGGCCAGCAGCCCGCCCAGCAGCACCCGGGCAGCCTCGGTTTCATGCAGGTCGGCCAGGGCCAGGGCTTCCATCTGCCCGACCCAGTGTGGCACGGCGGGATCCCGGATATGGGTGCGCAGCAGGTGCGCGTATTGCAAGGCCAGGGCGTTGTCATGCAGCCGGTGTCGGGCAAGCACCACGCCGTGCGCCAGCCAGGGCCAGCGATGGTCCGGATCGGCAAGAAAGGCATCGGCCACCAGGCGCAGCATGCGTCGTGTGCGCGCTGGGTCTGGCACTTCCGCATACAGCCGGCTGGCGCAGAGCAGGATGTACTGGCTGTCGGGATGCAGGGCGAGTACCTGCGCCATCCAGTCCGCCAGATTGTTATAGTCCAGCAGGCGCCAAGGAATGCTGGTACCGCCTTGCAGATCGAAGCTCTGCAGGCCCAGCACGATGCCATCGGCCAATGCCGCGCGATCGCCCAGGCTGGCGAGCTGCAGGCTGGCGAAGCCGGGCGCCTGGCCCAGATCCTGCGGACGCGACTGGGGCGCCGGCGCTGCCAGGTGGGCGGCCACCTGGAGCAGCAGGGCGCCAGTCAGGGCAATCCAGCGTCCGGCAGGTGTCACCATTCCCGACGGGCCAGGTCGACCTGACTGGCGCAGACCAGCAGTCCGGCGTACACCAGCATCTGCAGGGCCAGCGCAGGCAGCGCTGCCCAGGCCGTGACGGTGGCCAGTCCGAGGGCGCCACGGCTCAGGTCTGTGCCCTGGCTTAGCAGATCGAAGCGCGGCAGAAGGAAGGCAATGCCTTTCAGCACCCACGGCGACAGGTGCATGAAGGCTGTCCCGTCGTCCAGCAAAGGAGCGGCTGCCACCAGCTGCAGTGCTGCCATGCTGCGTGACAGCAGGTACCAGCCGGCCAGGCCCAGCAGCGCGGCCGGAGCCTGGGTCAGGCTGATCGACAGGAATACCGCCATGCAGGTACACACCAGCAGTTCGAGGCATAAGCCGGCCCCCCAGAGCAGGGTGCCGGCGACTCCGGCCGTACCCAACAGCGGCAGCATCGCGCAGAGCGCCAGCAATCCGGCGGCCGCGGCATGCCCGAGCAGACGGCCACCCAGCCACACGCTGCGCGGCATCGGAAACGCGAGCAACCAGTCCCGCGTCCTGTCACCTGCCTCACGGACTTGACTTACAATGATGGCGGAGCTGAGCAGGATCACCATCGCCAGACGTAGCCAGGCACCCGTCAGGGTGGCCTGCAGGGCGGCAGCCTCGGTCACGGCGACCCCGTCGAGCAGGCGCGACAGGATCAGCGCCGCCGTCAGTACGAACAGGGCGCTGGCTGCCATCCGTCCGCGCAAGTGCTCGAGCAAGGTATAGCGGGCGATTGCCCACAGCTGGGAATGCATGACTTGATAATACGTGGCCTGCCGTCGCCCGACCATGCTGGTGCTGCCGCCCTGCCAGGACCGGCCCCCGCCGCAGCCCGCAGCATTGACCGATTGCTCGACGGCAGGCCATGGGGCGTGGTCAGCCTGCCGCTGCTGATCGGCACGCTGTTCCTGTCGCTGGCCGGCAGTCAGGATGCCGGATCGAAAGCCCTGATGCTGGCGCATTTCGGCCTGTTCCTGTTGTGGCAGCCATTCTTCAGCCGGGGTGCCAGCGTCGGTTTGCTGACCCTCGCCGCGGTGACGGGTGGGTTGCTGGCCGCCACCCTGCTCGGCGGACACTGGTTTCCGGTGCTGTGGATCTGTGTGCTGCTGGGCATCCTGGGTGGACGCATTTCGGGCACCGATTCCCGCCGCACCCGCACGCATCTGTTGGGCGCGTTGTTCTGCCTGCTGCTGCTGCTGCTGTTCCGGGTCACGCCTGGCCTGCTGCCGGCACAGCCGGTTCCGGATCTGGTGGCGCATGCCGTCGATTTCGGCATTCCCCTGGTGCTGCTCGGCATGCTTGCCCTGCAGCCGGATGCCGAGAGCGGCAAGGCGGCGCGCGGTCTGGATTTCTTCTACAGCCTGCTCGCCTTCCAACTGGCCTTGCTGCTGGTGCTGGGCACCCTGGTGGCCGCGACGGTATCCGGCAATGGCTATTTTGAAGCCCTGCTGATCACCATCTTCACCGCCGCCCTGGCGCTGCTGATGCTGGGGCTGGTGTGGAATCCCAGCCATGGTTTTTCCGGACTGCGGTCCTATTTTTCCCGCTACATCCTGAGTGTGGGGGTGCCGTTCGAAGGGTTCCTGCAGCAGCTGGCTGCGCGTGCCGATGCGGTGGGCGATCCGCACGGGTTTCTCGATGCTGCCATCGAGCTGCTGGAGGGACTGCCCTGGGTGGCGGCGGCTGGCTGGCAGACGGCCGACGCGGAAGGCATGCGCGGCCGGGCGTTCACCGATGCCTGTCTGGTCTTTCCGTATCCCGACCTGACGCTGCGCCTCGAAACGGCCACCGCTGCCACCCCGGCCGTGGTGTTGCATGTGCGGCTGCTGACCCAGCTGATTGCCGAATTCCATGCCGGCAAATGCCGTGAACTGCAGCTGCGCCAGAATGCGTACATGCAGGCGGTGCACGAGACCGGCGCGCGGCTCACGCACGACATCAAAAACCTGTTGCAGTCGCTGGTATCCCTCACCTCCGCCGGCGAGCTGATGGAAGACGACCAGGCCGGTGCCTATGCCGCCATGGTCAAGCGCCAGCTGCCCCTGTTGACCCAGCGCTTGCACGGCACCCTGGACAAGCTGCGGGCACCGGTGGCCGGCGCCGCCGACGTCCAGTCCCCGGTGCGTCAGTGGTGGCAGGCGCTCGACGCGCGCTATGCGGGGCGCGGCGTCTGCTTTGACGGCCTGCCGGAAGACGAGGACGGACGCAGCCTGCCGCACCATCTGTTCGACAGCGTTGCCGAGAACCTGCTGGAAAATGCGTTGCGCAAACGCGCCCTCGAACCCGATGTGCGCGTCTGCCTGCGATGGCTGCCCAGCCCGAATGGCCCGGCGTTTGCGGTCAGCGACTCGGGCACTGCGGTGCCGCCGGATGTGGTGCAACACCTGTTCCTGCATCCTGCCAGCACCATGAAGGGGCTTGGCATTGGCCTGATGCAGGCGGCGGCGCAGGCCCGGCAGCAGGGATTCCGTCTCGCCCTGCGCGTCAATCAGCCCGGCGAGGTGGTTTTTTGCCTGCAGCCAGCGGCGGACTCACTGCGCGACAGCACTGCCGCCGTGGTCCTTGGGTGATGCCTGCAGCCAGTAGGTATTGGCTCCGGAACTGCGCAACACAAATCCGTTCAGGTCCGGCCGCTTCTCTGGAGCAGACGGCAGCGGGTGCCTGGTGCCCGTACTGTCGCCAGGCCGCGCGTTGCCGTGCCGAGGGTCGCCGGGATGATCCATCCGCGCGCGCTCGGCAGGTGTGGTGAACAGACGGCCCAGTTCAAAGGCGGCACTGGGCCGGGCGAGAACCGCCAGGATCAGCAACATCAGCAGGGGGCGGTCGCCGCTCATGGTTCCAGCGTGATCCAGTCAAGGTTGCAGCGGGCCGTCACCAGCACACTGGCGGCGCGGGCCGCCTCCATCTGACAGCCCTGCAGCAGCAGCAGGCCGGGCGCTGCAGCCATCAGGTCATCGAGAAAGGCCAGAATCCGTTCTTCATGCGCCGCCTCGAGCGTGAGGCTCGACCGGCTGGCGCTCAGTCGCAGGCTGCCGCCCTCATCGCTCGCCAGTCGGGCGTAGGGGCGTTGCGCGGCTAACTGGAAGTCGCTGCGCGAGAGGCCGTGCGCGGCGCTCAGGCGCCGCACCAGGGCAACCCAAGCGAGACGCTGCTCCGGACCGACCAGGCCGCGACGCTCCAGTTGCCCGTAGGTTTCGGCGTCTACCCGGAAACTGGCCTCGCGGTTGCGTGCCTGCATCTGGCGCAGGCGTACATCGTGCAGATCCTGCTGCAGGCGAGACTGAACCGCTTCCATGTTGCCGGCAAACTGTGCACTGGCGTAGTCCAACAGGGCGCTCATGCCCAGCGTGACGGCCAGCACCAGCAAGGGCAGGCGCAGGGGCGTGAAGATGTCGAGGCGTAGGGCCGTCATGGCTGCATGCGCGTGACCACGCGCAGGGTGAAATGCGGCGACTCCGGCGACCCGGCGAGAGCGTCACCAGCCAGAGGATGCGCCGGATCGCCGTCGAACGGCGGACGTAGCACCTGTACCGTGCTGGCTAGCGACTGCAGTTGGCCGGCCAGTTCCCGGCTGGCCTGCAGGGCGGCCGCCGGCTGGTTGTTCAGCCCCGGAGTTTCGGCATCGATACGCAGATCGATGAAAAACGGATGCGATCCGCTGGTCTGTTGCACGGGCTCGGCGGCCACAGTGACACTGCCGAGGTCGCGCAGAAGCGAGGCCTTGGCCGGCGGTGGCTGGGCGGTGATGGTCCACGACAGACGTTGCAGCGTGATACCCGGCAAGATGCCGAGCGCCTGCGAGACCGGCTGCAGGATCGTCTGCAGCGAGGGGCGGGGCATCACCTCGTGGCGATAGAAATGCACCGCGGCACTCATCCGGTCGGGCGCGGCCAGGCTGGGGGGCAGGGCCCGTTGCAGGCGCGAAAGTTCGTTGCGGCTGCGCATCACCTCGGCCTGCAGCGGCCCCTGCTGGTCGCGCACCTGCAGGGCGTGCACTAGATCGACAGCGGCCACGGCGCAGCCCGCCACGCCAAGCAGGGCGCTCAGGCCAAACAGCGACGTACGGGCATACCAGAGCAGGCCATCACGGGTACGCTCACGCGGTGCCAGCTGCCCACGCGGTACCCTCTGCATCAGCAGGTTGAGCAGGATCGCCGTGGCACTGGCGCCCTCCGGCATGGCGCGCATGCGCAGGCGTCGCGCCAGCGTGCCCGGTGTGATCGCCTGCACAGCGGCATCCTGCGCTCCCCACTGGCTGGTCACCCGCCGGGCATCCTCGACATCGGCAATCACCAGGGTGTGCTGCGACAGGTTGCGCAGGTACCAGGGCTGGGCGGCAACATATTGCAGGGTCTTGCGCGTTTCATCCCGGATCCGTTCCATGCGGTCGGCGGCAACGCTGGCCGATGGTTCGGAAATACGGCTGAACTTGAGGCGGCCGTGCTGGAAAAAACTGATGCGCACCGCACCCTGCCCAAGGGGGGTGACCAGCATCACCTGATCCTCTGCCAGACCGATGCCGCGAAGCAGGTTCTCGCCCAGCAACGCGGTGGGATAAACGCCCAGCAGGGGAATGCGCGCGGCCTGCAGCAGGTCGAGCCAGCCGGCCAGACCTTCACTCTGGGTGATGGCAGTGCAGAGCAGGATGTCATCGCGCCGTCCCTGGGTTTCGCGACCCTGCTGAATGGCCATCCGAAAGGGCGTGCCACGGTAAATCTGTCCCAGCCGCCGCTCGGTGACGATGCGCCGGTCGCTGCCGCGCAGATGCGGCAAGGTTTCAATACGGAAGTCTTCTTCGATCAGGTCGACCGCCAGCAGCACCGGCACGTTCTGCCACTGCTGCAGGTAGCGGGCGAAAGCGTCCTGACCTTCTGCGTCCGCCCGAAACCGGTGCTCGGCGACCGGACGACCAAACTTCCAGGGCACACAAACCATCTCATCGTTGCTGAGGTGCAGAAGGTGTCGGGTCAACATGATCGGCAGGCAGTCGGCAGGGGGCGGTGGCGCATCAGAAGCGCACGTTCGATACGGTGTCGTAGATCGGACCGAACACCGGGATCAGCACGGCGGCGAGGATGAGGCCAAACACCAGCAGGATCACCGGCTGGATCAGTTCCTGCACGCTGTCGATGGTTTCGCGCACATCGCGGTTGTAGAAATAGGAAACGTTCTGCAGGGACCGGTCGAGTCCTCCGGTGGTCTCGCCGATGCTCAGCATGCGCAGCACCAGCGGCGGAAACATGCCCGTCGACCGGAACGCCGCAGTCAATCCCTGGCCATCGCCGATGGCGCGACCAACCTGTTCCAGGGCGTGTTGTACGGCCAGGTTGCCGACGATGCGTTCGGCCACGCGGATGCAGTCGAGGATTGGAATGCCGGCACCGTACATCAGCGCGAAGTAGGTCGAGAACCGGGCGAGGATGATTTTCTGGAGCACGGGCCCGAACACCGGCAGTTGCAGGAGCAGCCGGTCCCGCCGTTGCCGCAGCAGGCTGTTGCGCTGGATCAGGAAGGCGGCGACGCTGACCAGCAGAACCGGCACGCTCAGCAGCAGCGGCCACCAGATCACCATGAAATCGGACAGGTCGAGCAGCAGTTGGGTGCCGGCCGGCAGGTCATGCGACAGGGTTCGGATCACCTCTGCCAGGCGTGGTACCAGATAAATGAACAGGAACAGCACCATGCCGATCACGGCGATGCCGCTGGCGAGCGGATACAGCAACAGCTTGCGGGTCTGCGCCAGCATTTCGTCCTGCCAGCGCAGGTTGGTGGTGAGCTGATGCAGTACCTCGGGCAGCTCTCCGGATTCCTCGCCGGCCCGCACCAGGTTGACGAAGACCGCATCAAACGCGCCGCCCTGCTGCTCCATGGCGTCGGACAGGCGCGCGCCCCCCTCGATGTTTTCGATCAGGTTGGCGGTCAGGTCGCGCAGGCCACGCTCGCCGCCGGAGTCGCGCAGGTCACGCAGGGCGTCGACCAACGGCACTCCGGCGCGCAGCAGCTGTTCCATGTGAAAGCAGAAATTGATCAGGTCGGCACGGCCGCGCACCACCTTGCGCAGGCGGCGCTGTGACTGGGCGCGGAAGGTGATCAGGTCGAGCGAGATGCGGCGCAGCCGCATTTCCAGGTCGAGCGGGTTGACCGCTTCCAGGGTGCCGCGCACGATTGCCCCCTGCAGGTCCATGGCGCGATACCGGTAGACCGCCATGCCTCACCCCACCAGGTCGGTCAGGTCGACCACGCGCGACACCTCCGCGAGGGAACTGCGTCCGTCGCAGACCAATCGCAGTCCCTGTTCCACCAGAGGCTGGAAGCCCTTCGACATGGCCAGCTGGCGGATTTCGCGCGCCGTTGCGCGGCGCGCGATCAGCTCGTCAATGTCCTCATCCACCTTCAGCAGTTCCATGATCGCACGGCGGCCGCGATAGCCCTGACCAGCGCATTCGCGGCAACCAACAGCCCGCCAGACCTGGGCAGGAGCCGGACGGTCGGCGCGGTCGAGCAGGCGACGCATATCATCGTCCAGCGGCACCGCGGCCCGGCACTGTGGGCAGAGCACCCGTACCAGGCGCTGCGCAATCACGCCAATGATGTTGCCGGCCATGATGTCCGGCAGCACCCCCAGATCAAGCAGCCGCGGTACGGCACCGATCGAGGAGTTGGTATGCAGGGTGGTGTAGACCTGATGGCCGGTCATGGCTGCCCGAAATGCCATCTCAGCCGTGTCGCGGTCGCGGATCTCGCCCACCAGGATCACGTCCGGATCCTGGCGCATCATCGACCGGATGCCATTGGCAAAGTCCATCTTGGCCGCTTCGTTCACCGAGGTCTGCCGGATCAGGGGCATGGGATATTCCACCGGTTCTTCCAGCGTCATGATGTTGACGCCTTCGGTGTTGAGCCGGTTCAGGATCGAGTACAGCGTGGTGGTCTTGCCACTGCCCGTCGGGCCGGTGACCAGGATCATGCCCTCGGGCCGCGCGATCATCAGTTTCAGCCGGCGCAACTCGCCTTCCGGCAGATCGAGCCGCTCCAGTGGCACGATGCCTTTCTGGCGGTCGAGAATGCGCAGCACGATATTTTCACCGTGGGTGGTGAGCTGGGTCGAGACGCGGAAGTCGATCGGGTGGCCAGAGACCGTCAGCGAGAAACGCCCGTCCTGGGGGGCACGGGTCTCGGCGATGTTCATCCGCGCCATGATCTTCAGGCGCACCACCATCGCCGGCCAATAGGTCTTGTGCAGGGAGCGGATCTGGCGCAGCACGCCGTCGATGCGATACCGGATGCGCAGGAAACCCTGTTCGGGTTCGAAGTGGACATCCGAGGCCCCCTGTTGCGCCGCATCGTTGAGCAGGGAGTCGATCAGGCGCACCACTGGCTGGCTGTATTCGTCGAACGACCCTTGCAGGCTCTGGTAATCGATCTCACCCGTTTCGATTTCATGCAGGATGCCGTCGATCGACAGCTCAAAGCCGTAATACTGCTCGATGCCCGAGGTGATGTCCGAGTCACGCGCCAGCACGGTCTCGATCCGCAGGTCTTCCCGCAACAACACCCGGATCTGGTCGAGGGCGACCACGTCGTTGGGGTCGGAAACGGCAAGGATCAGGCGGTTTTCGTCGCGTTGCAGCGCCACCGGCAGTACGTGATGGCGGCGCGCCACGTCGCGCGGAATCAAGGCCAGTGCCGCCGGATCGGCAATCGTGTTGGCAAGGTCAATGCTGACCTGTCCGAGACTCTCCGACAGCATGTCACGCACCGTGGCCTCGGTGACAAAGCCGAGGCTTACCAGCAGCTTGCCCAGGGGCACGGCGTTGCGCCGTTGTTCGATCAGCGCGATGCGCAGCTGGTCAGGCGAGATGATGCCGCGATCGATCAGCGCTTCCCCGAGCAGTTGCCGGTTGCCTCCGGGGCGACCGGCCACGTTGGCTCCCGAGGTGGAAGCGCCGCCGGATCTCGGAGGGGGGGTTGCCATGGTGTTCACGGCGCAGCCAGCGCCTGAAGCCGGGTTTCGATCGCCTGACGCGAAAAATGTGCATGTCGCTGCTGGCTGGCGGCCAGGGCGGCACGGTACTGCGCGACGGCTGCGGCACCGTGATTCAGGTGGTCGAGCGCCACGGCCAGGTTGTACAGCATGTCTGGCTGGTCGGGATCGGCCTGCAAGGCATCAAACCAGGCCTGTTCGGCCTCGGCCCAGCGACCGGCCGCGCTGAGCCGTGCCGCCAGCGCATATTGTGCCCCCGGATCCTGGCCCGCCGCGGCATGGTTAAGCGCACTGTCGATCTCGCCCCCGGGGGCCGCCGGCATCAGTACCGCCAGCCCGGCCTGCGCCGTGCGGTTGAGTGGATCCTGCACCAGCACTCGCTGGTAGCGCGTGCGTGCCTGGTCTGGCTGGTTGCGTTCGGCCGCAATCGTGGCCAGCCCGAGCTGCACATCGACATTGTCCGGCTGGCGCTGTTCCAGGTGCAGATAGCGTTCGCGCGCCTCGTCAAGGTGGCCGTCGCGCAGGGCGGTCCAGGCGGCAGCCAGCTCGGGATCCGGTTGCACCGGGGTGGCCCGCCGGAACAGCTGCACATCGGCCGGGGCCACAGTTTTTGGGGCAGTGCTGGATGCGCCCGACAATGGCGGGAAGGGGCGGTCCGGCCGCGGCTCGGTCAGCGCCAGCCGTGCCGCCGTTTCCTGCCGGGTGGGCGTTGTTGTCGTCAGCCCCGGACCGATGGTGGCCAGGGCCGTTCGGCCCGGGCGGCTGGCTGCCGGGCGCCGGGCAGATGCCAGCGCACCGCGCGGGTCAGCGGTCGAGGCAGTGCCAGACAAGGGAATCGTTGGTCCTGTCGCAGCCATTCCTGGCAACAGTGTCGCTTTGGTCGCCTTGGTCGCCATGAGTGCCGGGACGGCGGTGGCGCCAGTGCCAGGGACAGCGCCAGCGCCAGGGACGCGCCCGGTCGCCGACGCCAGCGGCGTCGGCGGAAACCCGTCATTGGCGGGTTGCAGCGCGTTGAGCAGCCACACACTGATGCCGCCGGCACCGCACACCGCCAGGGCAAGCGTCGCCCAAGGCAGCCAGCTGCGGCTGCGTTTCGGGCCAGCCGGCAGTTCAAAGAGCGCCCGGGCATCCGGCGGCAGATGACTGCTGCCCGGCCGGCGCAGGCCGGCAGACGCAGGGATGCCGGGTTCAGGCTCCTGCAGCGTGAGTCCTTCGCCCCCCTGGCCCGTCGCCGGTGGCGCACTGTCGCCGGAGGCCTCCCCGGGGGCGGTGCCGATCGGACGACCGTCCCGACGGCCTTTGTCGGCGCGGTCGAGGGCATCCAGCAACAGGCTCATGAGCGGCGCTCCGGCGCAGGCAAAATGGGGACCACCGTGGCCGGCTGCGCAGGACGGTCGCGGAAGAAGTCGCTGTCGATCGGCGGCTGTTCGATCGGCAGGGCGGTCTGACGATCCACCACCACCGGACGCAGGAAGATCACCAGTTCGGTCTTGCCAGCAGAATCGTTGCGGTTGCTGAAAAGCTGCCCCAGGCCCTGAACCTGGCCCAGGCCCGGCACGGTGGTGGTGTTGCGGGTTACCGTCTGCTGCATCAGGCCGCCCAGCACGGCAATCTGGCCGCTTTGCACACTCAGGATCGACTCCATTTCGCGGACCTGGATCTGCGGCACCAGATTGGGCACGGCATTCACGGACTGCGACGTGCTCGGATCGGTGACATAACTCAACACCCGTGAAATAGTCGGACGAACGATCAGGGAAACGGCCCCGGCGGCGCTGATCTGTGGGGTGACGGCCATCACCAGACCTACCGATACGCTGCGCGGTGTGGCGGTGGTGACGGCAAAGGCGGTGGACGTGTTGCTGCCTGGCACCACGGAAGATGTCACATTGAAGTAGACCAGATTGTCGACCACTTTCAGCAGCGCAGTCTGGTTGTTCAGGGCCATCAGCTTCGGGCTGGACAAGACGCGGGTGCTGCCAAACGTGTCGAGCAGGTTGATGGCCGAGCCGACGCTGCCGTTCGTGTAGCGCACCGCCAGGCCGCCGTTGCCGGCGGCGGCCTGGGTGCCAAGCGTGCCGGCCTGCGCCGCATTGCCGATGTTGAAGGCAAGTCCGCCGGCCGTGGGCAGTCGTGACCAGTCGATGCCGGCGGCGTAGGCATCGTTGAGCTGAACTTCGACCACGGTCGCCTCGATCAATACCTGCCGGTGGGCAGCTCCGAGGACCTTGTCGAGAAATTCCTGCACATGCTCATGCTGCCGGCTGGTGGCACGCACACTGATCACGCCGGCCTCCGGATTGGCGATCACCAGCACCGGTTCGCGGCCGCTGCTGGTGGCGGCTGCAACCAGATTGCCGGCGGCATTCCCGGAGCTTCCGGTGCCGGCCGGAGAAAGATTGCTGCTGGTCCCGCCGCCTGCGCTGGCGGCAGTCGTGTTGCCGCTGCCGGTATTTCCGTTGGCACTGGTGGCACTGGTGGCAGGGCCTGCCGTGCCCGGGCCGGCAGCGGAACCGGCTGCGGTGGTGGTGTCACTGCCGCCCGCCGCGTTGGGGGAGGGCTGTTCCACCATGCGCTGAAGGCTGTTGCCAGTCGTGGTGACGACGGGTTCGGCCGGCTCGCGCAGCAGATCCTTCAGGTTCTGCGTCAGCGTTTCCCAGAAGCGGTGTTTCATCGAGGTGGCCACCTTTTCGTTCGAGCCACCGGCCCCGGCACCACTGTCGGCGCCAGCACTCGATGCGGAGAGCGCGGAGACCTGGCTGGATGCGCCGATATCTGCGTCGGTCAGCCGGTTGGCGTTCAGGTAGTCGATTGCGTAGGTGCGCAGGAAGGGCGTGTCTGGTTCGACCACCAGATTGGGGCCATCCATGCGAAACCGGGCGTTGGTGAGCCGGCTGATGCGCTGCAGGATCTGGCGCAGGGTTTGGTCCACGGCGTTGAGCGACACCACGCCGCGCACGGCCGGATGGATGTCGATGTTGACGCGGGCATCGCGCGCCACTGCTTGCAGCAGTTCCTGAACCGGAACCTGGCGAACCACCACGGTATAGCGTTCCTCCGGTGCACTGGCCTGCGGTGCGGGCGGCAGCGGCGGCGTCACGACAGCAGGTGGAATTGCCCCGGTACCGGCAGACGACGCCCCGGCCGTGGCCGGGGTATCGCCAGCTAGATGAAGGTGGCCGGCGTCCGGCACCATAGACACACTTTGGCAGCCGGCGAGCGCCAGGCTGGCCACCAGGACTGCGGCTGTCGCCCCGGGAACCGACCGGGCACAGGGTCGCGGGGGCAGGAGGTAAAACGCAGGCGTCATGGCGAACGAACCTTGATCAGGATCCAGGCAAGCACGAGGCCGACCAGCACACCCGCTGCCAGGCCGCCAAACAGCACCTGCCAGGCGAAAGCGGTCCGATACCAGGGCAGGTAACGGCCATCCCGTACCGCCAGCATGACGTGTCGGGGATCTACCGTGCGACTGCCTTCGGCGAAGGCAGCCAGCAGGCTGCGGTCGGCCAGGATGTTGACGCGCCGTGCCATGCCGCCGGCGGCCCGGGCCAGGGTGCGCAGGCTGGATGGCCGGAACAGCGGTCCTCCGGCGTATCCCGCCGCGCGCAGCCGGACATCGATGTAGGCGGCAACCTCGTCCAGTTTCATCGGACCGAGGGTGAAGCTGTACTTGATCCGGTCGCGTAGCGCCCGCATGGCCGGTTGGTCGAGCAGGCGGTCCAGTTCCGGTTGGCCAAACAGCACGATCTGCAGCAGGGGGGCATTGCGGCTCTCCAGATTGGACAACAGGCGGATCTGTTCCAACGCCTCGACCGGCATCGTGTGCGCTTCATCAATCAGGACCGCCACCCGGAAGCCTTCGGCATGGCGCTCGATCAGCTCGTCCTGCAGACGCGCCAGCAGGTCGACGGCATCGTCCGGGGTGTCGGCTGGCAGCCCCAGTTCGCGCGACAGGGCATGCAGCACCTCGCGGCGACTCAGATTGGGCACCGCCAGGTAGAGAATGTCGACGGAGTCGGGCAGCTGGTCCAACAGCATGCGGCACAGCATGGTCTTGCCGGCCCCAACCTCGCCAGTGATGCGGATGATGCCGTCCCCTTCGCTGACCGCATAGAGCAGGGCCTGCAGGGTGCGCCCACGCTCCGCGCCGGTGAAGAAGCAGGCGATATCCGGGGTCAGGCGGAACGGCGGCTCGGTCAGGCCGAAATGCTGCAGATAGAGGGTTCCGCTCATGCGTCGCCTCCGCCGCGCAGGGTGGGTTCGGCCCGGGCGAGCAGCTCCAGTCGGCCATACAGGGTGGTGCGGTTGACGCCGAGTATGCGTGCGGCCTGGGTGACATTGCCCTGGCACAAGGATAGGGCCGCCTCGACGTACAGGCGCTCGCGCTCGCGCAGCACTTCCTCCAGGTTGAACTGGCTGGCCCGTGACAGCTCGGCGCGTGCCTCTTCCATCGCCTGCAGGCGGCTGCCGCCGCCCGGCGGGTTGCCGGAGTCGAGCGGGTTGCCGGGGTCGAGATCGAATTCCGCTTCCAGCTCCGACGCGCCCACCACCGCACCGGCATGCTTGGTCACCAGGCGGATCACGATATTGCGCAGTTCACGCACGTTGCCGGGAAAGTGATACCGCCGCCACCCCTGCTCGGCTGCCGGCGACAGCCGGAAGGGGGAGGCGCCGCTCTGGCGGCAGAAGATGTCGGCAAAATGGTGCAACAACACCATGCGGTCCTCTCCCATGTCGCGCAGGGGCGGCACGCTGATCGAGAACACGCTGAGCCGGTGGTAGAGGTCGTTGCGGAAACCACCGGTGCGGGTTTCCCGACGCAGGTCGCGGTTGGTTGCGGCCACAATGCGTGCCCGACTGATGCGCGTCTGGGTTTCCCCAACCCGCTGGAATTCACCGTTCTCGAGCACCCGCAGCAGCTTGGCTTGCAGGTCGACCGGCAGTTCGCCAATCTCGTCGAGAAACAGGGTGCCTTCGCCGGCATCTTCGAAATAACCCGATTTATGGGTGGTGGCACCCGTAAACGCGCCTTTGGCGTAACCGAACAGTGTGGGTTCAACCAGGGATGGCGAGATCGCGGCGCAGTTCAGGGCCAGATAGGGCTGATCATTGCGCGGGCTGAGCAGATGCAGGCAGGCCGCCACGCGTTCCTTGCCGCTGCCGGATTCCCCTTCGATCAGGGCCGGATGGTGGGATGTTGCATACATGGCGATCTGGCTGCGCAATCGCGCCATGGCAGGACTCTGGCCCACCAGGCCGCCGGGATTGTCCTCGCCGTCCGCGACGCGCTCGGCGCTGCCGGGGCTGCGCGGGTCCGGTTGTCCGATGCGCAGGGCCTCGTGCAGCATGACTTTCAGGTGGGTCGGTTCACACGGCTTTGCCACGAGGTCGATGGCACCCAGGGATCGCGCCCGGCGCGCATTGGCGTCTTCGCTCTGGCCCGACAGCACCAGGATGCGCAGGCCGGGCAGGTGGGCGAGCAGTTCGCCGATCAGGGCGAATCCCTCGGTCGGCAGGTGGGGTACCGGTGGCAGGCCAAGATCCACCAGCGCGAGCAGTGGCGGGCGCTGGGTGTTGCGCACGTAAGCCACGGCGTCCGGCCGGTTGGCACAGCAGGTGACCTCGAAATCGCGGGACAGCACGAACTGCAGGGTGTCGCTGATCAGCGGATCGTCGTCGACGATCAGCAAACCGGGTTTGACGTTGGGCGCGCTAATACTCATACGTGCGACTCACGCCGGTGCCAGAGGCACAGCGGGCTGGGCCGAGCCTGCGGTTGACGCGAGGCAGTCAAGCACTGCCTGTTCCAGGCTCTGACAGGCCTGATGCCGGCGCAGCTGGTCCGGGGTGCCCTCGAACCGCAGCATGCCGCCATGAAGCAGGGCCATGCGGTTGCACAGGACATCAATGTCGGCGGGTTCGTGGCAGGTGAACAACAGGGTGCGGCCTTCCTTGCGGAGTTGCAGCAGGGCCCGGATGGCCAGTGCGCGGGCCTGCACGTCCAGGCCCGACAGGGGTTCATCGAGTATATAGAGCGCTTTCTGGCTCAACAAGCACGCAGCCAGCCCCAGTTTCTGGCCGCTGCCTTTCGACAGTCGGCTCACTGGGGCCGCCAGATCCGTCCAGGCGAGGGCGAGATCGGCGCATTGGGCTGCTGCGCGATCTGCCTGCCACGGCTGGCCATGCAGTCGCGCGGACAGCTGCAGAAATTCGAGGCCGGTCAGAAAGGCCGGGGCCTGGAAGCGCTCCGGCAGGAAGGCCAGCCCGGCACGCGCTGCCGCATCGCGCGAGCGGTGACCATGCAGCGTGAGGGTGCCCTGGTCGGCGCGCTGAAAGTCGAGCAGGCAGCGCAGCAGGGTGGTCTTGCCGGCCCCATTCAGCCCGACCAGGGCGACGCTCTCGCCCGCCTGGACCGACAGCGACAGTCCGCGCAGCACGGTGCGGCTGCCGTAGGCCTTGTGCACGGCAGTGCAGACGACGACAGGTTCGGTCACAGTTCGCATTTTGGATTCGCAGAAGGCTAGTTTAAACTCCGGGCTTCAACCTGTAGGAGTATCCGCCTTTGCCAGCCGACGTCGCCGTTGAAATCGCCGGCCTCAATTTCCGTTATGGCGACCGCGACGTGCTGAAGGGGATCAATATGACGATCCCGAAAGGCTCGATTGTGGCCATCATGGGGCAGAGCGGTTGTGGTAAGACCACGCTGCTGCGCCTGATCGGCGGACAGCTGCGGGCGCGCGAGGGCACCCTGCGCGTGGACGGCACCAACATGCACACCATTGACGATGAGGACCTGTATCGCCTGCGTCGGCGCATGGGCATGCTGTTCCAGTTCGGGGCGCTGTTCACCGACCTCTCGGTCTTCGACAACGTCGCGTTCCAGATGCGCGAGCACACCGACCTGCCTGCTGACATGATCCGCGACCTGGCCCTGCTCAAGCTGCAGGCGGTCGGTTTGCGGGGCGTGCGTGACCGCATGCCAGCCGAGTTGTCCGGCGGCATGGCACGACGGGCCGCCCTTGCGCGGGCAATCGCGCTCGATCCCAGCCTGATGATGTACGACGAACCCTTCACTGGTCTGGATCCAATCTCGATGGGCGTGATCGCAAAGCTGATCCGCGACCTGAACCAGGCCCTCGGCACCACCTCGATCATTGTCACGCACGATGTGCAGGAGTCGCTGCGGCTGGTCGATTACGTGTATTTTGTCGCGGCTGGGGTGATCGTTGCGGAAGGAACACCCGAGCAGATCCGCGCTTCCACGCTGCCCTACGTACACCAGTTCGTCTGGGGGGAAATGGATGGTCCGGTTCCCTTTCATTATCCGGCCCAGCCAATCGGTGCCCTGATCCGGGGTCCTGCCTTGGCGCAGGGCGGTTCAATCGCCGCAGGAAGCCTCCATGCTTAAAACCACTGCCGATGGCATCCGCCGCACCGGCCAGTTCGCCCTCGACATTGCCGAAGGCATCGGGGCGGTTGCCGTGTTCCTCGGCCTCACACTGCGCCATTCTGGCACCAGCTTCCAGCGGTTTTCCCTGACCCTGCGCGAAGTGTTCTATTCAGGCGTGCTGTCGCTCGTCATCATCCTGGTTTCGGGCATGTTTGTTGGCATGGTGCTTGGCCTGCAGGGCTACGAAACCCTGCAGACCTATGGCAGTGCCGAGAGCGTTGGCGTGCTGGTTGCCCTGTCGCTCACCCGGGAACTGGGGCCGGTGGTGTCAGCGCTGCTGTTCGCCAGCCGGGCGGGATCGGCGATCACGGCCGAGATCGGGCTGATGAAAGCCACCGAGCAGCTGTCAGCCATGGAAATGATGGCGATCAATCCCATGGCCCGCGTGGTTGGTCCGCGCTTCTGGGGGGGCGTGCTGTCCATGCCGCTGCTGACGGCCCTGTTTATTGCCATGGGCATCTTTGGCGGCTATGTGATCGCGGTGCCGGTGATTGGTGTCGATTCCGGCGCCTTCTGGTCGCAGATGCAGGGCAAGGTGGACGTCGGCCATGACGTGATCAATGGCATGGTGAAAAGTGTGGTGTTCGGCTTCGCCATTTGTGCCATCGCCACCTACCAGGGCTACTCCGCTGCGCCGACCGCGGAGGGCGTGTCTGGTGCCACCACGCGAACGGTGGTGAGTTCGTCCCTCGCCATCCTGGCACTCGATCTGATTCTGACTGCATTCATGCTCAAGGGGTAATGATGAACCGCTCTGCGCTCAACCTGTGGGTTGGCATTTTCGTGATCGGCGGATTCGCCGCACTGCTGTTTCTGGCGTTCAAGGTTGGCAACGCCGGCGAATCGTCGCTGCGCGATACGTACAGTGTGACGGCCCACTTCGACAATATCGGCGGCCTCAAGCCCAGCGCTCCGGTGAAGAGTGCCGGCGTGCTGGTCGGGCGGGTGTCTGCCATCCGGTACGACACCAAGAAATACGATGCTGTGGTGACCCTCCGGCTGGCGAAGGCGATTCCGTTTTCCAGTGACACCACGGCTTCGGTGCTCACCTCCGGCATCCTGGGAGAGCAATACGTTGGCGTGGAGACCGGGGGAGATCCCGAGGTGCTGAAGGAAGGCGGGGAAATCACCCATACCCAGGGAGCGCTCGTGCTGGAAAAGTTGATCGGCCAGTTTTTCCTGAGCAAGTCGCAGGAAAGTGCGCCACCGGCCAAATAAGCCGACGGCAGCGGCGGGTCAACCATACCCCTGGCGCAGTCGTTGGAACGCCAGGGGAGTTTGCCTGTCTGTTTGCTCTTCCAGCCTTGCCGGGGCGGCGTGAGCCCCCGGCCATTCCCCATCTCAGGACTTCGCATCATGTTCAACTGGATCCAGAAAGCCGCCCTCGCCCTGACGCTGTGCGTCGGTCTTGGTGCCCATGCCGCCGATACCCCGCCGGATGAACTGCTGAAGCAGGTCACCGATGAGGTGGTCACGCTGATCAAGACGGACCACGACCTGCAGGTGGGCGACCGCCAGAAAGCCTTCGCGGTGGTGGATGGCAAGATTGCGCCCCATTTCGATTTTGTGCGGATGACTCGCCTGGCCCTGGGGAAAAACTGGGCCAAGGCCACCCCGGAACAGCAGACCCAGGTGGTCGAAGCGTTCCGAAGCCTGCTCGTGCATACGTATTCGTCGGCGCTGACGCGTTTCCGCAACCAGCAGTTCACTTACAAGCCATGGACTGGCAATGCTGCCGATCAGACCACCACCGTGCAGAGCGTGGTGTCGGATGGTTCGCACAACACGCCGGTGGATTACGCGATGGCGCGGGCCGATGGCACCTGGAAGGTCTACGACATCAAGGTAGAGGGCATCAGCCTGGTCACCAACTATCGTTCCGATTTCAACGACCGGATAGTCGCCGGTGGCATTGACGGGCTGATCAAGGACCTGCAGGACAAGGCGCGTGCTGCCGAAACCGCCAAGCCGGGCGACGTCAAGTCGCCCCGCAAGAGCTGACCGGTGGCAAGCCGGGAACCGGATGCCGGGGCCGTTGCCGCCACGGCCGAACGAGAGGGCACCACGCTGCGCCTGCGGGGTGCCCTCAACCTGGGCAGCGTGCCCGGCTTGCAGGCGGTCTGTCGCAAGGCCGTGAGCGCAGCTGGCCTGCAGGTCGATCTGGCACAGGCCACCGAGGTGGACTCCTCGGTGCTCGCCCTGCTGCTGGCACTGCGGCGCGATACCGAGGGAACCGGTGGCACCTTTGCGGTGCAAAATGCCCCTGCGGCATTGCGTACCCTGGCCAGGCTCTATGGTGTCGAGTTCCTGGTCGACAACGCGGCTCCGCCGGTCCAGGCCTGAGGATCCAGTTTGCCTTCTTCCCCGCTGCTTCAAGTCCAGGATTCGGCGGCCACCGCCGTGCCCGCCATCCGCGTGCAGGGTGTGCACAAGGCCTTTGGCAATTTCCAGGCG
Organism: uncultured Ferrovum sp.; assembly: GCA_903863375.1. Lineage (GTDB taxonomy): Bacteria > Pseudomonadota > Gammaproteobacteria > Burkholderiales > Ferrovaceae > CAIVHB01. The sequence goes on along the minus strand of CAIPBT010000157.1, from coordinate 18,804 downwards.
CTTCGTGGCCTCGACCTCGAGGTGCGGCAGGGCGAGTTCTTCGCCCTGCTGGGGCCCAACGGGGCGGGCAAGACCACCCTGATCAACCTGCTGGCGGGGTTGACCCGTCCCGACCGTGGTGTGCTGCAGATCCTCGGGCATGACGTGCGCAGCGATTACAAGCAGGCGCGCCGGGCGGTTGGCATCGTGCCGCAGGAACTGGTGTTCGATCCTTTTTTTACGGTCGGTGAAACCCTGCGCCTGCAGTGCGGTTATTTCGGCATCCGCCCGGATCCGGCATGGATCGGCGAACTGCTGGAAAACCTGCAACTGTCCGACAAGGCCGATACCAACATGCGAGCGCTGTCCGGCGGCATGAAACGGCGCGTTCTGGTGGCGCAGGCTTTGGTCCACCGGCCTGCGGTGCTGGTACTGGACGAGCCGACCGCCGGGGTGGACGTCGAATTGCGCCAGACCTTGTGGAAATTCATCCGCCGGCTGAACGCCGAAGGGCAGACCATCCTGCTGACCACCCACTATCTGGAAGAGGCGCAGAGCCTGTGCGAGCGCGTGGCCATGATGAAAGCCGGTCGGGTGGTGGCGCTCGACCGCACCAGCCAGCTGCTGGCCGACCACAGCCGTCCCAGCCTGACCCTGCGGCTGCCTTCCGGTGACCAACCGCCCGGTGATCTCGCGGGGCGGGCAACACTGCTGGCGGACGGGCGCTGGCGGCTGCCCCTGGTGAACTTTGCCGATACCGAGCAGGTTCTGGCGCATTGCCGCGAGGCCGGCCTGGTGGTGCAGGATCTCGAGGTAGGTGCCCCAGACCTGGAAGAGGTGTTTGTGGCGATCATGCAGCGGAGCGGGCAATGAACCTGCGCGGGTTCTCGACGCTCCTGCGCAAGGAGCTGCTGCGGTTCTGGAAGGTCAGTTTCCAGACGCTGCTGGCACCGCTGGTGTCGACGCTGCTTTATCTGCTGGTGTTCGCCCAGGTGATGAGCGGACGGGCAGAGATCTATCCCGGGGTGAGCTATCGCGAGTTTCTGGTGCCAGGGCTCGCGATGATGGCGATGCTGCAGAACAGCTTCTCCAACACTTCGTCCAGCATGATCCAGAGCAAGGTGACCGGCAACATCGTGTTCATCCTGCTCACCCCGCTGTCGCCACTCGAAATCTTCGCTGCCTACGTGCTCGCTGCCGTGGCCCGCGGTGCGGCCGTGGGCACCTGTGTCTGGCTGGTGAGCCTGTGGTTCTTTCCGCGCTGGCCCGCCCATCCTGTCGAACTGCTGCTGTTTGTGCTGGCCGGCAACCTCCTGGCGGCCGTGCTCGGGCTGATTGCCGGCATCTGGGCTGAAAAATTCGACCAGCTCGCGGCCTTCCAGAATTTCCTCATCGTGCCGCTCACTTTCCTGGCCGGGGTGTTCTATTCGATTCACAGCCTGCCCCCGTTCTGGCGTGACCTGTCGCGCTTCAACCCCTTCCTCTACATGATCGACGGCTTCCGCCACGGCTTTTTCGGCCTGTCGGACGTGGCGCCTGCCGAGAGCCTGCTGATTGTCGGGGCGAGTGCTTTTGCCCTATCATGTGTGGCTCTTGTACTGCTTTCCCGGGGCTGGCGCCTGCGCCACTGAAGCGCCCCGGCGACCCCCCAGATCATGGTCCTACCCGACGACGTTCGCCGCTACATTGCGCAGGGCATGCCTTGCGAGCACCTGGAGGTGACTGGTGATGGCCAGCATTTCGAGGCCCTGATTGTCAGTGCGGCATTTGAAGGCAAGTCCCGGGTGGCACGGCACCAGGTGGTCTACGCCGCGCTGGGGGACCGCATGCGGCAGGAAATCCATGCGCTGTCGATGCAGACGCTGACGCCGGCACAGTTCGCCGAGCTCGGCCGATCGTCCGCGTCCTGATTCCGTGGATCAACTGCTGATTGCCGGGGGGCGACCCCTGCGCGGTGAAGTCCGCATTTCCGGGGCAAAGAACGCCACCCTGCCCATCCTGTGTGCCAGCCTGCTGAGTGCCGAGCCTCTCGAGCTGGGCAATGTGCCCGACCTGAAGGATGTCGACACCCTGGTACGGCTGCTGCAGGGCATGGGCGTCGAGGCCAGTCGCGATGGCCGGCACCTCACGCTGGCCTGCCCCGACCTGCACACGCCGATGGCGCCATACGACCTGGTGAAGACCATGCGGGCATCGATCCTGGTGCTTGGCCCCTTGCTGGCGCGTTGCGGAGAGGCACGCGTGTCGCTGCCTGGCGGCTGTGCGATCGGCGAGCGGCCAGTTGACCTGCACATCAAGGGTCTGGAGGCGATGGGAGCAAGGATTGCCATCGAGCACGGTTACATCGTTGCCCAGGCCGAGCGACTGCGCGGTGCGCGCATCTTTCTGGATACCGTCACGGTGACCGGTACCGAGAACCTAATGATGGCAGCCACCCTGGCTGATGGCGTGACCCAGCTGGAGAACGCCGCGCGCGAGCCGGAGGTGACAGACCTGGCCGAATGCCTGATCGCCATGGGTGCCCGCATCAAGGGGCACGGCACCGACCTGATCACCATCGAAGGCGTGCCGCGACTGCACCGCGCCGCCCATCAGGTGATGCCGGATCGCATTGAAAGCGGCACCTTCCTGGTTGCCGCGGCCGCCACCCAGGGGGATATCACCCTGCGGGAGACCTGCCCGGATGCCCTCCAGGCGGTGCTCGACAAGCTGCAGGAAGCAAATGCGATCGTCGACCGGGACGGCACCAGCCTGCGCATCCGCATGCGTGGTCCAAATCACGGGGTGAGCGTGCGCACCGCGCCCCACCCGGCATTTCCGACCGACATGCAGGCCCAGTTCATGGCGATGAACTGTGTGGCCGAAGGCACCACGGTGATCACGGAAACGATCTTCGAGAACCGTTTCATGCATGTGCAGGAACTGCGACGCCTGGGAGCCAACATCGAAATCGAGGGCAATACGGCGATCATCCGCGGGGTGCGTGGTCTGGAGGGCGCTGACGTGATGGCAACCGATCTGCGTGCTTCGGCCAGTCTCGTCATTGCAGGCCTGATTGCCCAGGGCGAGACGCGTATCGAACGCATCTATCACCTTGACCGGGGTTATGAGCACATCGAGGCCAAGCTGGGCGGCCTCGGGGCGGATATCCGGCGGGTTGCCGCACCGCGTGCCGACTGACCGGAGCGGAGTGCCACAGCCATGCCGACCGATGTCCAGCCGCGTTCCGCGTTTCGTGGGATCACCATCGCCCTCTCAAAAGGGCGCATCTTTCAGGACACCCGTCCCCTGCTCGCCGCGGCCGGCATCGAGCCACAGGCCGACCCCGAGCAGTCCCGCGAGCTGATCATCGGCACCAACCGGCCAGATGTCCGGCTGGTGATCGTGCGGGCTTCGGATGTGCCAACCTACGTGCAGTATGGGGCGGCCGACTTGGGGGTTGCCGGTCTGGATGTGCTGCTGGAGCATGGCGGCGACGGGCTCTATCAGCCACTCGACCTGCGGATTGCGCGCTGCCGCATGATGGTGGCCGTGCCGTCCGGGTTCGACTATGCGGCCGCCATTGGCCGTGGCGCACGGCTGCGGGTGGCCACCAAGTACATCCGGACGGCGTCAGAACACTTCGCGGCAAAAGGCATGCATGTCGACCTGATCAAGCTGTACGGGTCGATGGAACTCGCGCCGCTGACCGGTCTGGGCGACGCCATCGTCGATCTGGTGAGCAGCGGCGGTACCCTGCGCGCCAACAACCTGGTGGCGGTGGAGCATATCCGGGACATCAGCTCGCGCCTGATCGTCAATGTGGCAGCCTGGAAGCTGCAGCGCAGCCATATCGCGCCCCTGCTGGAAATCTTCCAGCAGGCGGTGCAGCCGGGCTGACGCGCGAGCATTTGCCGCTTTTTCCTTGTCTGACCGTTTTCCTCTGGAATCCCGTCGAAAGCCATGAAGATCCGTCGTCTCGCCACCACCCAGGCCGGCTTCGCCGCCGAGTTGCAACAGCTGACCGCATTCGAGTCAGCCCAGGACCCCCAGGTCGATCTGGCCGTTGCCCAGATCGTCGAGGATGTCCGGGTGCGCGGCGACGCAGCGCTGGTGGAATACACGCGCCGCTTTGACCGGCTCGCGGTGGAGCAGGCCAGCCAGCTGGAACTGGCACCGGCCGACCTGCGCGCCGCGCTGGACGGCCTGCCGGGCGACCAGGCACAGGCGCTCGCCGATGCCGCCGAACGCATCCGCCGCTTTCACGAGCGCCAGCGTGCTGAAAGCTGGTCGTATGTCGAGGCCGACGGCACGCTGCTGGGCCAGCGCGTGACGCCGCTCGACCGGGCCGGTCTCTACGTTCCAGGCGGCAAGGCTGCCTATCCGTCGTCCGTCCTGATGAACGCCATTCCGGCCAAGGTGGCAGGCGTTGGTGAGCTGGTGATGGTGGTGCCGACGCCCGATGGCGTCCGCAACAACCTGGTGCTGGCGGCCGCCTGCCTGGCTGGCGTTGACCGGCTGTTCACCATCGGGGGGGCACAGGCGGTCGCGGCACTGGCGCATGGCACGGCTACCGTGCCGGCGGTCGACAAGATCACGGGGCCGGGCAATGCCTGGGTGGCTGCCGCCAAGCGCCGGGTGTTCGGCGTGGTTGGCATCGACATGGTGGCCGGCCCTTCTGAAATCCTGGTGATCTGCGACGGGCGGACGCCGGCTGACTGGGTGGCCATGGACCTGTTTTCGCAGGCCGAGCACGACGAAATCGCGCAGGCCATCCTGCTCTGTCCGGATGCGGCCTATCTCGATGCTGTCGAGGCGTCGATCGGGCGCCTGATCAGCGACATGCCGCGGGCGGAGGTCATCCGCGCTTCGATGGCGTCGCGGGGAGCATTGATCCTGACCCGCGATCTGCACGAAGCCTGTGCCATCTCGAACCGGATCGCCCCGGAGCACCTCGAGCTGTCGGTCGAGCATCCTGAGCAGTGGGTGGATCAGCTGACGCATGCCGGTGCCATCTTCATGGGTCCGTATACGTCGGAATCCCTCGGGGATTATTGTGCCGGTCCGAATCACGTCCTGCCGACCGGTCGCACGGCACGCTTCGCGTCGCCACTGGGGGTCTACGATTTCCAGAAGCGCACCAGCCTGATCCGGGTTTCGGCTGAGGGTGCCCGGCACCTCGGGCCGACCGCCAGCGTGCTGGCGCGTGGCGAAGGCCTGATCGCCCACGCCCGCGCTGCCGAGTTGCGACTGGATGGGCTCTGAGCCATGGCCAAGCTGTCTGATCTGATCCGCCCGGATGTGCGCGCCCGGCATGCCTACCAGGTCGCCGATGCAACTGGCCTGCTCAAGCTGGATGCGATGGAAAATCCTTTTCCCCTGCCTGCCGGCCTGCGCGCCGAACTGGGCGCCAACCTGGCCGATGCGCTGTACAACCGGTATCCGGACGCCGACCCAAAGGGCCTGAAAGCGCTCCTGAAAAGCTTCATGGGGGTGCCGGATGGCAGTGACCTGCTGCTGGGCAACGGGTCGGACGAGATCATCCAGATTGTTGCCCAGGCCCTGGCCCAACCTGGCGCCAGCCTGCTCAGCGTCGAGCCGGCCTTCGTGATGTTTCGGTTGCTCGCGGAGTCTTGCGGACTGCAATACCACGGGGTGCCGCTGCAGGCCGATTTCAGCCTGGACCTGCCAGCCATGCTGGCGGCCATCGAGCGCACCCAGCCGGCCGTGATCTTCCTGGCGATGCCCAACAACCCGACCGGCAATCTCTTCGCGGCCGAGGCGGTCCGGACCATCCTGCAGGCGACGCCCGGCCTGGTGGTGGTCGATGAGGCCTACTACCCGTTCACCGACAGCAGCTATCTGGGCTGGCTGCCCGAATACCCCAACCTGCTGGTGATGCGCACGCTGTCCAAGCTTGGACTGGCCGGCATTCGGCTGGGATTCCTGGCCGGCGCGCCGGCACTGCTGACGGAGCTGGACAAGCTGCGCCTGCCCTACAACCTGTCGGTCGCCACCCAGGTGATTGCCAGCACGGTGCTGTCGGCGCCGGAAGCCCTGCGCCAACAGGTTGCGCTGCTGCGCGCCGAACGTACGCGCCTGGCAGAGGCGCTGGTTCGTCTGCCTGCCATCCAGGTGTTTCCGAGCGAAGCCAACTTCCTGCTGGTCCGCGTGCCCGACGCCCCGCGTGCGTTTGACCTGCTGAAGCAGCATGGTATATTGATCAAGAACTTGAACCATGCGCACACCCTGCTGCGAGGCTGTCTGCGGATCACCGTGGGGGCGCCGGACGAAAATGACCGTCTGATCGCCGCCCTGACGCTGGCGCTGGCTGACGCCGGCTGACAATCCGGTTCCGCCCGTCCCCATCCTTTCCGTCCTCATTTCCGTTCCTCTCATGCGCTCCGCTCAGGTCACCCGCAATACCCTGGAAACCCAGATCACCGCCCGGGTCGGGCTGGATGGTACGGGGGTGGGAAAACTGGATACCGGCATACCCTTCCTCGACCACATGCTCGACCAGATCGTGCGCCACGGCCTGTTTGACCTCGAGGTGCATGCGCAAGGTGATCTGCAGATCGATGCCCACCACACGGTGGAGGATGTGGGGATCACCCTGGGTCAGGCATTCGCACAGGCGATTGGCGACAAGAAGGGGGTGCGCCGCTATGGTCACGCCTACGTGCCACTGGACGAGGCACTCTCGCGGGTGGTCATCGACCTGTCCGGCCGGCCCGGGCTCGAGTTTCACGTGCCCTTCACCCGATCACACATCGGCCAGTTTGACGTGGACCTGTTCCACGAATTCTTCCAGGGCTTCGTCAACCACGCCGGCATGACCTTGCACGTGGACAACCTGCGCGGACGCAACTCCCATCACCAGGCCGAGACCGTCTTCAAGGCGTTCGGCCGCGCCCTGCGCATGGCAACCGAGTTCGATCCGCGCGCAGTCGGCGTGCTGCCGTCCACCAAGGGTGCGCTGTGATGGCACGGGCGGCTCGCTCGCTGTGCGTCGCCCTTCCGGCATGAGCAGCGCATGAGCCATATTGCCGTCGTCGACTATGGCATGGGCAATCTGCGTTCGGTCCAGAAGGCGCTGGAGCACGTGGCGCCCGACCGTGAGGTGCTGGTGAGCAGCGACCCAGCGGTGGTGCTTGCCGCCGAGCGTGTTGTTTTTCCGGGGCAAGGTGCCATGCGTGACTGCATGCGCGAGATCGAGGCACGCCACTTGCGTCCGGCCCTGCAGCAGGCAGCCCGCAGCCAGCCGTTTCTCGGCATCTGCATCGGCCTGCAGCTGCTGTTCGACCATTCCGAGGAAGGCGACACGGCGGGCCTCGGCATCCTGCCGGGCCGGGTGCGTCGCTTCGATGTGGCGCAACGGCGGGACGCCGCCGGCCAGCGGCTGAAAGTGCCGCACATGGGATGGAGCCAGGTTGCGCCCACCCGCAGCCATCCGCTCTGGGCCGGGCTGGCGCGCGACACGCGCTTCTATTTCGTGCACAGTTATTACGTCGAACCCGCCAACGATGCCGTCAGTGCGGCCACCACCACCTATCCCGATCGGTTCTGCTGCGCCGTCGCGCAGGAAAACCTGTTTGCCGTTCAGTTCCACCCCGAGAAAAGCGACCGCGCGGGCCTTACCCTGCTGTCCAACTTCGTGCACTGGAACCCCTGACTTTTGCCAACGCGCCCTCAACCTCCCAAGCCAAGTACCACCATGATTGTCATTCCAGCGATTGATCTCAAAGACGGCCACTGCGTGCGCCTGAAGCAGGGCGAGATGGAAGGGGCCACCATTTTTTCGGAAGATCCGGCTGCCATGGCGCGGCAGTGGAAGGCGCTTGGCGCCGAGCGCCTGCACCTGGTTGACCTGAACGGGGCATTCGCTGGAAAACCGGTCAACGAACCGGCAATCCGCGACATCATCAAGGAGCTGGGCGACGAACTGCCGATCCAGCTTGGAGGCGGCATCCGCAGCCTGGAAGTGATCGAGCGCTATCTGGACGACGGCGTCACCTACGTCATCATCGGCACGGCGGCGGTCAAGAATCCGGGCTTCCTGCATGAGGCCTGCGATGCCTTTCCCGGTCACATCATGGTTGGACTGGACGCCCGCGACGGCAAGGTGGCCGTGGACGGCTGGTCAAAACTCACCGGTCACGACGTGATCGATCTCGCCCAGCGCTTTGAAGGCTATGGCGTCGAGGCCGTGATTTACACGGACATTGGCCGCGACGGCATGCTGCAGGGACTGAACGTGGAAGCCACCGTAAAACTGGCGCGAGCCCTGCATATCCCGGTGATCGCCAGCGGCGGCATCACCAACCTGGCCGATATCCAGGCGCTCTGCGACGTGCAGGACGAGGGTATCACCGGAGCAATCACCGGGCGCGCGGTCTACGAAGGTCATCTCGACTTCAAGGCGGCGCTGGCGCTGGCTGCGCAGTATCCGCGTTTGCCGGTCTGAGGGCATGGGCCTCGCCAGACGGATCATTCCCTGCCTCGACGTCAATGCCGGGCGGGTGGTCAAAGGCGTTAACTTCACTGGTCTGCGCGATGCCGGAGATCCGGTCGAGGTGGCTCGCCGGTACGACGATCAGGGGGCCGATGAAGTCACCTTCCTCGACATCACCGCCAGTTCCGATGGCCGCGGCCTGATCCTGCCCGTGATTGAAGCGGTGAGCGCCGAAGTGTTCATCCCGCTGACGGTGGGAGGCGGCGTACGCGAAGTCGCAGATATCCGTGCCCTGCTGAATGCCGGGGCAGACAAGATCAGCATGAACTCCGCGGCGGTCACCAATCCGCGGCTGGTGGCGGATGCGGCAGACCGTTTCGGTTCGCAGTGCATTGTGGTGGCTGTCGACGCCAAGCGCGATCCAGCCACCGGCGGCTGGCAGGTCTATACCCATGGTGGCCGCCGCGAAACCGGCCTGGACGCGGTCGCCTGGGCCGTCGAGGTCTGCCGGCTGGGCGCAGGCGAGATCCTGCTGACCAGCATGGACCGGGACGGTACCCGCAGCGGTTTCGACCTCGCATTGACCCGCGCTGTCGTGGATGCTGTGCCGGTGCCGGTGATCGCCAGCGGCGGTGTAGGGTCGCTGCAGGATCTGGCGGACGGCATCCTGATCGGTGGTGCCGACGCCGTGCTGGCGGCCAGCATCTTTCATTACGGCGAACACAGCGTGCAGAGCGCCAAGGCCTATCTTGCCGAACGGGGTGTCGAGGTGCGTCAATGACGGACGGCGTGCCCGGGCCGGCGGCGGGTATTGCTTCAGCGGGCGTCGCATCCTGGCTGGAACAGCCGGCCTGGGATGAGCGTGGCCTGATCGCTGCCGTGGCGCAGGAAGCCGGCAGCGGACGGGTGCTGATGGTGGCCTGGATGAATCGCGAGGCGCTTGCCGAGACGGTGCGTACCGGGTTCGCCACCTATTGGTCACGCAGCCGGCAGCGGCTCTGGCGCAAAGGGGAAGAGTCCGGACACCGCCAGCAGGTGCAGTTGCTGCAACTCGACTGCGACGGCGACGCGCTGGTGCTGCAGGTGGTGCAGGTGGGCGGCATTGCGTGTCACACCGGCCGTCACAGCTGCTTTTTCCGCAACCTGCAGGCTGGCGAGTGGGTGGTGGGCGAGCCCGTGCTGCGTGATCCTGCTGCGCTGTATCCCTCCCGTGCCACCCCTCCGGTCTGAGCCGCGCCCATGTTGAATGCCGATACCTTCCTGAATGAACTGGCCGATCTGCTCGAGACGCGCAAGGGTGCCGACCCAGCCACTTCCTACGTGGCCCGCCTGCATCAGAAAGGGATGGATGCGATCCTGAAGAAGGTGGGCGAAGAAGCGGTCGAAACCCTTCTGGCGGCAAAGTCGGGTGATAAACTGCACTTGGTTCGGGAAACGGCCGATCTGTGGTTTCACACGCTGGTGATGCTGTCGCATGCTGGCCTCGGGCCGCGTGACGTGCTGGCTGAACTCAAGCGCCGCGAAGGCATCTCAGGCATTGATGAAAAGGCGGCGCGGCCGCAGGACAACTAGAGCATGAGTGACTGCATATTCTGCAAGATCGTGGCGGGAACAATTCCCAGCCGCAAGATTTACGAGGATGATCAGGTATTGGCGTTTCATGACATCCAGCCGGCCGCCCCTATCCACTTCCTGGTCATTCCCAAGCAGCATGTTGCTTCGCTGAACGACTGTACGTCCGAGCACGCTGCCCTGCTGTCGCAGGTATTGCTGGCCGTGCCGAAGGTGGCCCGGGAACTGGGTATTGCCGCTGATGGCTACCGTACCATCCTGAATACCGGCGCAGGGGGAGGGCAGACCGTGTTTCACCTGCATGCGCACGTCCTTGGCGGCGGCGTCGTTCGCCCCATGAGCGACGCCCTGCCCGCCACCAACTGAACTTCCGGAGGTTATTATGGGTTCATTCAGCATCTGGCACTGGCTGATCGTGCTGGTTATTGTGGTTCTGGTTTTTGGCACCAAGAAACTGTCGGGAGCCGGGCGCGATCTGGGCGACGCGGTGCGAAGCTTCAAGGAAGGCATGAATGGCGGTGACACCCCGCCCGCCGGCGCCCCTGCGGCCCAGGCGAAGCCGCTCGAGGCCGAGCGTAACGACCACCGTCCGGGCTGATCGGGCCAGGCTGGTTCGATCCATGTTGGCATGTCCCGCCGGGACTGCCGTCGCAGAGTCCTCTCGTGTTTGATTTCAGCTTTTCCGAGGTAGCCCTGATCGGGGTCGTGGCACTGGTCGTGATCGGGCCGGAGCGTCTGCCCCGAGTGGCGCGTACGGCGGGTGTGATGGTCAATCGCGCCCAACGCTATGCCACGGCGGTCAGGGCAGACATCGAACGCGAAGTCGCGATGTCCGAAGTCCGGCGGGTACAGGATGAGTTGCAATCGGCGGCCCAGTCCTTCCAGTCCGGGGTGCGCGACTCGCTGGCCCGGGTAGAAAGCGAATTCGAGCAGAGCAGGGCTGCCGTGATGACCGGACCCGCGCCAGGGGCACGGGATGAGCCGGTAACCGACCGCCTGGAAGCGCCAGCCCCGGCGCACGCGTTGGCCCCGTTGCCCGTCGTCACGCCGGCGCAAGCTTCGCCGCTGGCCCTGGACGCCCCCACAGGGCACGACACCGTCACGTCGGTTGATGCGTCGAGGCAGGCTGCGCGGCATGACCTTGGCGCGCGTCTGACCTACACCCCACCGCCGGCATCCAGCGGGATGGGTTGGGAGCGGCTGCTCGGTCCGGCGGCAACCCGGCAGCGCCCGGCGTCGGTCGCCGCGCCGTCTCCTGCGGATGTCAGCGACGCATGAGCCAGACGCCGCAGGACCAGGGGGCGTCGCCGCCCCCGGCCGAGGAAAGCTTCCTGTCCCATCTGATCGAACTGCGCCTGCGGCTGGTGCGGGCGTTGATCGCGATCGGCGTGCTGATGCTTGGCCTGTTGCCGTTTGCCAACCGGCTCTATACCCTGCTGGCACTGCCCATGCTGCGTAGTCTGCCGCAAGGGGCGCACATGATCGCTACAGAGGTGACCACGCCATTTTTCGTGCCCATGAAAGTGGCAATGATGGCTGCGTTTCTGCTGGCCTTGCCCTATGTGCTTTACCAGGTTTGGGCCTTCATTGCGCCAGCGCTTTACAGCCACGAGAAGCGGCTGGTGCTGCCGCTGATCATTTCCAGCACCCTGCTGTTCTACTGCGGCATGGCCTTTGCCTACTTTGCTGTGTTCCCGGTGGTGTTTGGCTTCATCAACAGTGCGGCGCCGGAAGGCGTGGCCGTGATGACCGACATCGACAAGTATCTGGGCTTTGTGCTCACCATGTTTCTCGCGTTCGGGGTGACGTTCGAAGTCCCGGTTGCCGTGGTGGTGCTGGTGCGACTCGGCGTGGTGACCGTTGCCACACTGCGCAGCATCCGCCGTTACGTGATTGTTGGCGCTTTTGTGGTGGGCGCCATCTTCACGCCACCCGATATCGTGTCGCAGAGCCTGCTGGCCATACCGCTGTGCCTGCTCTACGAGCTGGGCATTCTGGCCGCCAGCCGATGGCGTACTGCGGCGGCCGTGCCTGGCGAGACGCTGCCGACCCGCCGCGTCGGCAGCTGACCCGAGCCGAGCCCGTCTGCCTGACCGGTGGATCAGGGCTTGCCGGTCTGGCGCAGTTGGTCGCGGATTTCCCGCAACAGCAGGATATCTTCCGGCGTTGGCGGCGGGGCTGCTGGTTCGGCGGCTGCCGGGGCGGGGGTGCGCAGTCGGTTGACCTGCCGGATCACCAGGAAAACCGACAGGGCGATGATCAGGAAGTCCACCACCGACTGCAGAAACACGCCGTAGCGCACCACGGCGGCCCCGGCTTTTTCGGCCAGTTCGGCGCTTGCAAACTGGCCGTGGCCGACCGTGAAAAACAGACCCTTGAAATCGACGCCACCGGTCAGCAGGCCGATGACCGGCATCAGCACGTCTTTCACCAGCGAGTCGACAATCTTGCCGAAGGCAGCTCCGATGATGACGCCGATGGCAAGGTCCATCACATTGCCTTTGACGGCAAACTCACGAAATTCACGAACAAAGGACATGGCGGGTGGTCTCCAGCAGGGGGATGTGGACGATCATGCAAGGCGGTGATGCCTCGTGATGATGACGAGGCGAAACACTGACGCAAACGCAAAAATGACGCAGAGTCAGATAGAATTATCCGCTCCAGTGCAACGTTTTTGTTGGTAGTATTTTCTCAGTATTGTGTCGTACTCGTTCGTTTCGTTCGTATCGTTTCGTTTTTGACAGGACCCCGTCATGAGTGATGCAAGCCCGGACAATGGCCGCCGCCATCTTCTGATTGGAGTGACTTCCCTGCTCGGCGCCGCCGCCGTTGGCGGTGTGGTGACTCCCTTCGTGATGAGCATGCTGCCAAGCGCGAGGGCAAAAGCCGCCGGTGCACCCGTCGAGATCGACGTCTCGAAAGTGGAGCCCGGCATGATGTTTACCTCGGAATGGCGGGGCCAGCCAGTCTGGGTGGTCAACCGCACGCCGGAAATGCTGGAGCAGTTGGGCAAGAACGCTTCCCGGTTGCGCGATCCCCTGTCGGAAAATCCGGACCAGCAGCCGGAATATTGCAAGAATCTTACGCGATCCCGGGCTGAGCACCCCAACCTGCTCGTGGTGGTCGGCATCTGTACCCATCTGGGCTGCTCGCCGCAAGACCGAATGAAGGCAGGCAACGGTGCCGGCATGGGTGATGACTGGCCAGGCGGATTTTTCTGCCCCTGCCACGGGTCGAAGTTCGACATGGCAGCACGCGTCTTCCAGGGGGTGCCCGCCCCCTACAACCTGCGTGTTCCGCCACACATGTACCTGCCCAGCGGCCGACTGCTGGTGGGCGCCGACCAGAACTCCAAAGGAGCTTGATCGATGAGTAACCTCGCGAAGGTCGTCGGGTGGGTTGATGACCGCTTTCCGCTGACTTCCACCTGGAAGACGCACATCTCGGAGTATTACGCTCCCAAGAATTTCAACTTCTGGTACTACTTCGGGTCGCTCGCCATGCTGGTGCTGGTGATCCAGCTCGTCACCGGCATCTTCCTGACGATGAACTACAAGCCCGACGCCCGGTATGCTTTCGCATCGGTCGAATACATCATGCGGGACGTCAACTACGGCTGGTTGATCCGCTACATGCACTCCACCGGGGCGTCGATGTTCTTTGTGGTGGTCTATCTGCACATGGTGCGCGGCCTGATGTACGGGTCGTACCGCAAGCCGCGGGAACTGGTGTGGATGATCGGCATGGGCATCTATCTGTGCCTGATGGGCGAGGCCTTCATGGGATATCTGCTGCCTTGGGGCCAGATGTCCTACTGGGGAGCGCAGGTGATCATCTCGCTGTTCGACGCGATCAGCCCGCCGCTGGCCCTGTGGATACGCGGTGATTATGTGGTGTCGGACGCCACGCTCAACCGGTTCTTTGCCTTCCACGTGATTGCCCTGCCACTCGTGTTGGTCGGTCTGGTGCTGGTGCACATTGTCGCCCTGCACGAAGTTGGCTCGAACAATCCGGACGGCATCGAAATCAAGAAAAACAAGGATCCCAAGACGGGCATTCCGCTCGACGGCATCAATTTCCATCCTTATTACACGGTGAAGGATCTGGTCGGGGTAAGCGTCTTCCTGGCGATCTTTTCGGCGGTGGTGTTTTTCGCTCCCGAAATGGGCGGGTATTTCCTGGAGGCCAACAACTTCATCCCAGCAGATCCGATGAAGACGCCGCCGCACATTGCCCCGGTGTGGTATTTCACGCCGTTCTACGCCATCTTGCGGGCAGTGCCGCAGAAACAACTGGGCGTTCTGGCCATGGGCGCTGCAGTGGTGATTTTCCTGGCACTGCCCTGGCTGGACCGTGGCATCGTGAAGTCGATCCGGTATCGCGGCAACCTCTACAAGACGGCCTTCGGTATCTTCATCGTGTCGTTCCTGATCCTGGGGTACATGGGAACGCAAGATCCCAACCTCTGGTACGTCAATCCGGTGTCGCGCATCTGCTCGATCACCTACTTCCTCTTCTTCCTGGCCATGCCGATCTATACCCGGCTGGACAAGACCCGCCAGGTTCCGGATCGGGTGACCGAATGATGACGTCCTTCCTGCAGCAGATTGCCCGCCTGGTGGCGGGAGCCGGTCTGGTTGCCGGCCTTTGGGTGAGTGGTGCACAGGCCAACGAAGGCGTGGCCGTTGATCACGCGCCTCTGAACCTGGGTGACAAGGCGTCGTTGCAACGCGGGGCGCGTACCTTTGCCAACTATTGCCAAAACTGCCACTCCGCGCAGTATCTGCGCTACAGCAAGTTGACCGATATCGGGCTGTCGGAAGAGGACATCAAGGGCAACCTGATGTTCACGACCGAGAAAATCGGTGATCCGATGATCGTGGCGCTGGATCGGGCCGACGCCAAGCAGTGGTTCGGCGTGGTTCCGCCCGACCTGTCGGTCGAGGCCCGGGTACGCGGTGCCGACTGGCTCTACACGTATCTGCGCGGTTTCTACAAGGATCCGTCCCGACCCACGGGCTGGAACAATGTGGCTTACCCGAATGTGGGCATGCCGCATGTGCTGTATGAACTGCAGGGTGTGCAAAAGCTGGAGACCGTGAAGACGGCGGCAGGCGGCGAAGGCAAGGAAGGGGCGGAAAAGTCGGGGGCAGAAGAGCACCATCGCCTGGTGCTGGTCAAACCGGGTAAACTTTCACCCGTGGAGTACGATCAGTTCACCGCAGATTTGGTCAACTATCTCGTGTGGATGTCGGAACCGGCCCGCGCCAGCCGTGTGCAGATCGGCGTGCTTGTGATCTTCTTCCTCACGCTGATGTTTTTCCTGACGCTTGCCCTGAAAAAAGAGTTCTGGAAAGACATCCACTGATACTCTGCGTTTCCCTTCAGGCTCCCGGTTTCGGGTAGGGTCTGACAGGCCCTGCCCACCCGGGAGTTTTCACCCTAGACCGGCGGCTTTTCAGGCCCGCCGGTTTTTCACTAGAGAGGTCCTCCCTCCATATGATGACGCTCTACTCGGGCACCACCTGCCCTTTCAGCCAGCGCTGCCGCATTGTCCTCTACGAAAAAGGCATGGATTTCCAGATCGTGGACGTCGATCTGTACAACAAGCCGGAGGACATCGCGGTGATGAACCCCTACAACCGGGTTCCCATCCTGGTAGAGCGAGATCTGCAGCTGTATGAATCGAACATCATCAATGAGTACATCGACGAGCGCTTCCCGCATCCCCAGCTGATGCCGGCTGACCCGGTGATGCGCGCGCGCGCGCGCCTCTTTCTCTACCGCTTCGAGATGGAACTGTTCAGCCAGATCGACCTGCTGGAGGGCAGCAGTGCCAAGAATGCGGAAAAGGGCCGCAACGTGATCCGTGAGAGCCTGGTTCAGATGGCCCCGGTATTTGCCAAGCAGAAATTCATGCTCGGCGAAGAGTTTTCCATGCTGGATGTGGCGATCGCGCCCTTGTTGTGGCGCCTCGACCATTACCAGATCGCGCTGCCCCGGCAGGCCGCGCCCTTGCTCAAGTATGCTGAGCGGCTGTTTTCGCGCCAGGCCTTCATCGATTCGATGACGCCCTCTGAAAAGGCCATGCGCAAGTGAGTCAGCCGTCCACCAAGCCGTATCTGTTGCGCGCGATCTACGAGTGGTGCGTGGACAGCGGCTTCACGCCCTACATCAGCGTGCAGGTGGACGGTGCAACGCGCGTTCCGCTGGAATTCGTGCGGGATGGCCTGATCGTGCTGAATGTCGGCCCTTCCGCCACCCGTAACCTGACGATGAGCAATGATCGGGTCGAGTTCTTCACCCGCTTCAATGGCGTGTCGCGCGAGGTGTCGGTGCCGGTCGGCGCGATCACGGGCATCTTTGCCCGGGAAAACGGAGAAGGTCTTGCTTTCCAGGCCGAAGCGCGCGTGGAGGGCGAGGCGGTGGACAGCGTGCAGGTCTCTGACCCGCCGCCTGGTGACGACAAGCCGGCCGGCGCCAGTTCAGGGACTACGGGTGCCGCCAGTTCCGGTCCGGTCGGCCTGACCCTGGCGCAGGTCAGCGCGCCCACCCCGCCGAACCGCAGCGCAGACCGGATCGGTGAGACACCGGCAGGCGCAGAATCCGGCAGGGATGGCAAGCTGGCGGGGGCCAAACCGGCGGACGGGCAGGGACAAGCCGGTCCGGACGGCGGTCCTGGCACGCCGCCAGGGGGGGCTCCGCCACGCGGCCGCCCCAGTCTGCGCGTCATCAAGTAAGCTTCCGGCGGAGATGCCATTCGGCATCCCGCCTGCGTGCCGGCATAGCTCAGTTGGTAGAGCAGCTGATTTGTAATCAGAAGGTCACGGGTTCGATTCCTGTTGCCGGCACCCCTCATTTCCTTGAACGCCCCTTGTCTCCAGGAGTCCCTTCATGAGTTTATTCGACAGTCTTTCCAGTGCGGCCGCCTCTGCGCTGTCCGGCAGTTTTGGTGGTGACCAGACCGCCCTGCTGCAACATGCAACGCAGGTTCTGCAAGGTCAGCCCGGCGGTCTGCAGGGACTGGTCGACAGCTTCCATGCTGCCGGCCTGTCCGAACAGGTCAGTTCCTGGCTGGGCAGCGGCAGCAACCTGCCGATCACCGCCGAACAGTTGCAGGGCGTGCTGGGCTCTGGGCCGGTGGCTGCCCTCGCAGAAAAGCTGGGGATTTCTCCAGGCGAGGCCGCCACCCATCTCGCCAGCGTCCTGCCGGGATTGCTGGATCACGCCTCGCCGGATGGCAATCTCGACGCAGCCCACCTGCTCGACGAAGGCCTTGGTGCGCTCAAGAGCCGACTGTTCGGCTGATACCGGTAAGCGCAGCGCAGGGGACAGGCCCTTGGCCCGGGCGGATGCGAGACGTGTCGCTTTTTTGCAACGCTTTTCTTAATTGCAACTGACATGTGTCATCGGGGGCCTGGCTTTCACCGCTCTGTCACCTGCGCAACCTACCTTCGGGGCTCATTGTTGATCCTTAGCCCGGAGTCGTCATGTCGCAAACTGTTTTCCGTCGGCCCGCTCTGTCGGCCCTGATGCTGGCCCTGTGCGCCGCGTTCGCCGAAACCGCCGCCGCCGCTTCCATCAGCGGCAAGGTGGAAACCTCCGTCAGCCACCGCCCTGCGGTTGGCGTGCGGGTCTCGGTGCTGGAATCGGGCCGACAGGTACTGACCGACGGTAACGGTCGTTACACGCTGGAGGGTCTGGCTTCTGGTAACTACACCCTGACCGTGGAAATTGATGGTTCGGAGCGTGCGCGGGCTACGGTCACGGTCACGGACCAGGGGGCGGCCAAAGACTTTTCCTTGGACGCGAAAGTGGCAACCCTCGAATCGGTGCAGGTGCTCGCGCAGCGGACCTCGTCTGCGGTGGCCAGGGCGGCACAGCAGGACGCGCCCAATCAGGTGAGCATTGCCACGGCGGAGGAGATCCGCAAGTTGCCCGACGTGAGTGCTGGCGAGGCCTTGGCCCGCCTGCCAGGCGTCTCGCTGACCTATGACACGGCGGAAGGCCGCTTTGTATTGATCCGCGGCATCAATGCCGACTTCAACAGCGTGACTTTTGGTGGCTTGCGGCTGCCGCCGTCCAACAACGCTTCGCCGTCGGCCGGTCGGGCGGTGGCCATGGATGCCATTCCGACGGGCCTGATCGGGGCGATGACCGTCACCAAGACGCTGACGCCGGAGCAGGACGCCGAGGCCATTGGCGGCACCATCGACATCACGCCAAAAACCGCACCGTTGAGCGGCAAGCCGTTCTTTGAAGGGCACATCGGCTCTGGCCGCGAGTTTCAGCGCCAGAGCGGCATCGTCGACCTGTCGGTAACCGCCGGAACGCGGTTTGGCGTTGCGGATCTGACCCTGGACCCCTCCAACAAACTGGTTTCCTACTCCGACCGACCGTTCAGTGTGGTGGGCACGGCCACGTATTACGAAGACAAGCGTGGCATCGATGACGTGGAAGAGGCTTACAACGATACGGCTGGCCTGCCCAGCAAGTCGCTGGCCCAGATCGACCAGCGCTACTATCAGTACCACCGAACCCGCCACGCCTTCGGCCTGGATCTGGAGTATCAGCCAAACGCCGACAGCAAATACTACGCGCGTGCCTTCACCGCCGGTTATACCGAAACCGTCAATCGCCAGCGCCTGACCATCAATCTGGATGGAAACCCGGTCGGCCCCGATGCGAACGGCAACATCACGGATACCATCAACGGCGGCAACACCCTGCAGAGTGGCAACTTCCAGCGCAACCTGCGCGATCACGCCGAGAAAGTGGGTAACCGGGTGATGGCGTTCGGCGGCAGCAACCGCCTG
>CAIPBT010000156.1 GCA_903863375.1 uncultured Ferrovum sp. | reverse complement strand
GCATGATCGAGCGATGGGAAATCGATTTGTCGCCCGGCACCCGCAAGGTGCCCTGCAAGGTGCCGCCAGCGCGGACGTGAAAGGTGGTGCTCATAGGTTCGGAACGGAAGGAAAGGAAGGTGCCAGGGAAGGGGGGACGCTGGTCAGGCACTGCCGCGGGCGGCCAAGTCTGATCGTCCAATCAGTCAATTGAAGAGTGTAACAGGCAGATGGAAGTCTGTTGATCCGCAGCCCTGCGATTGGCCGTCTGGTAATCGGTAATCCGGTAATCGGCAATCTGGTGATCGGCAATCTGATGATCGGCAATCTGATGATCGGCAATCCGGTGATCCGTGACCCGGCGATCGACAGTCCAGTGTCGTGCCATTCGGGGATCAGCGCTGCTCCTCGCCCCAGCGCACCCGCGCGGTGCGGGCTGCATCGAACAGCGCAAACAGGCCAGCGCCATCCCGCTCGGCCACCTGCTGGCGCAAGCGTTGCAGGGCCGCGACATACGCATCGAGTTCGCCCAGCAGGGCCTGCTGGTTGGCCAGCGCGATGTCGCGCCACATCGCCGGATGGCTCGCGGCAATGCGCGTGAAGTCGCGGAAACCACCCGCCGCATAGGAGAACAGCAGCGCACCGTCCGGCCGCCCTGCAAATTCGGCCACCAGGGCATAACTGAGCAAATGGGGCAGATGGCTTACCGCCGCGAAGACCTGATCATGCTGATCGGCTGGCAACCGGTGCACGGTTGCGCCACACGCCTCCCAACACGCCTGCACCAGGGACAAGGCAGCCGGATCGGTCTCGTCCTGCGGACACAGCACCACCCGGCGCCCATCGAACAACCGGCTTGTGGCCGCCGCCGGACCACTGCGCTCTGCCCCGGCAATCGGGTGACCGGGCACAAATGCCGGCATTCGGTCGGCCAGAGCCACCCGGGCGGCCGCACAAACATCCGCCTTGGTGCTGCCGACATCGGTGATCACCATGCCCGGGGTGATCCATGGTTCCAGTTCGGCAAACAGGGCCGGCAAGGCCCCGACCGGTACCGCCAGCACCACCAGTTGCGCCCCGGCAACGGCCTCGGCCAGCGTGGCGGCCGCCAGACTGGCGATGCCGCACGCCAGCGCCTGGGAAACGTGATCGGGATGGTGGTCGAACACGCGCACCTGCAGGTCGGGCCGGGCAGCCCGCAAGCCAAGGGCGAAGGATCCACCGATCAGGCCGGCGCCGATCAGCGCGACGGGCCCCTGCAGCGCCGGCAAGGCCGAGGGCAACGATGTCGGGGTGGGGGTCGGCGCCACTGCCGGATCAGGCAAGGCTTGCGGGCAGGGTGCGTTGCAGCACAGTGGCCAGTGCCTGCAGGAAGGTGCGGTTTTCTGCTGCCAGCCCGATGCTCACCCGCAGCCATTCCGGCATGCCGTAATTGCCCACCGGCCGCACGATCACCCCCCGCTGCAGCAGGGCGCGGTAGACGCCAGAGGCATCGCCGACGCGAAAGGCAACGAAGTTGCCCCAGGAGGGAATCCATTCGAGGTCGAGCGCGGCCAGGCCCTGCGTGACCTGCTGCATGCCGAGCCGGTTGAGCGCCACCGAGCGCTCGAGGAAGGCGGTATCGGCGAGCGCCGCCTCGGCCCCCGCCAGCCCTAGCGTGTTGACGTTGAACGGCGGACGCACCCGGTTCAGCAGATCGATCACCGCCGCCGACGCCAACCCGAACCCGACCCGCAGGCCTGCCAGGCCGTAGGCCTTGGAGAAGGTGCGTGACACCAGCAGATTGGGAAACCGCGCGAGCCAGGCGATGCTGTCGTACACATCGTCTGCCCCGAGATACTCGGTGTAGGCCTCGTCCAGCACCACCAGCACATGCTCGGGAATGCGCTCCAGCGCAGCCATCAGGTCGGCGGCAGGAATGAAGGTGCCAGTCGGGTTGTTGGGGTTGGCGATGAACAGCACCCGGGTATCGGCCGCAATGGCGTCGACCATCGCCTGCAGGTCACAACCAAAGTGCCGGGCCGGCACCTCGATACCGCGCGCGCCGACCGTCTGGGTGGCCAGGGGATACACGGCGAAGGCGTGTTGCGAATACACCGCACTGGTGCCGGGCCCCAGAAACGCCCGCGCCGCGAACTCGAGAATGTCATTGGACCCATTGCCCAGCACCACCTGGTCGAGCCGGACACCAAAGCGGGCGGCAATCGCGGTCTTCAGGCCGAAGCCATTGCCGTCCGGATAGAGCGCCAGGGTCTCGAGCTGATCCTGCATCGCCTGCAGGGCAAGCGGGCTCACCCCGAGCGGGTTTTCATTGGACGCCAGCTTGACGATGGCGGTAAGTCCCAGCTCGCGCTGCAGTTCGGCCGTCGGCTTGCCAGGCTGGTAAGGGGCAATCGCCCGGATATGGTCGGCGGCGAGGTCACAGGGAAAAGGCATGGCAGAGAATCGGGACAGAGTGGATGAAGGGATGGTCGGACAGGTGGCCGGTCAGAGCGGAGCCACCGGATAAGAACCCAGCACCTTGAGAAAGGAGGCGTCGCCACGCATGGCGGCGAGCGCCGCCGCCACGGGGGCATCCTGCACATGGCCTTCGACATCGACGAAGAACACATATTCCCAAAGGCCGGTGCGCGAGGGACGTGATTCCAGCCGGCTCATGCTGACACCGTGTTCGGCGAGCGGCGCAAGCAGGCGATGAATGGCACCCGGCCGGTTGCTGGTGCTGACCACCAGCGAGGTGCGGTCAGCGCCCGAGGGCCCGACTTCCTGGGTACCGAGCACCAGAAAGCGGGTGGTGTTGTCGTGACTGTCTTCAATGTCCCGGGCCAGCAAGGGCAGACCATAGCGCTCGGCGGCCAGTACCCCCGCAATGGCGGCGCTGGCCGGGTCGGCGGCTGCCCGCTGGGCGGCGTCGGCATTGCTGGCCACGGGAATACGCTCGGCCTGGGGCAGGTGCGCCGCCAGCCAGCTTTGGCATTGGGCCAGTGACTGGGTGTGGGAGTAGACACGCAGGATCTGCTCGTGGCGCGTGACCTCTGGCCGCGCCATCAACTGCTGGCGGATGCGCAAATGCAGCTCACCGCAGATGCGCAAGGGCGTGGACAACAGCAGGTCGAGGGTGGGCGAGACACTGCCCCCGAGCGAGTTCTCGACCGGCACCACCGCGTAGCGGCAGCGGCCGCTTTCCACCTGCCGGAACACCTCTTCGAGGGATGCGAAGGGCTCCGTGCGGGCAGCGTGGCCGAACTGACGAACCGCCGCCTGTTCGCTGTAAGTGCCCGCCGGACCAAGATAGGCCACCGAGACGGGCTGCTCGAGGGCGAGACAGGCCGACATCACTTCGCGGAACAGGAAGGTCACCGTTTCATTGCTGAGCGGCCCGGTATTGTTGGCCTGCACCTTGCGCAGCACCTGGGCTTCGCGTTCCGGACGATAGACCGCCCCTTGCTTGAGGATGCCAATCTCTGCCGCCGCCCGGGCGCGCTGGTTGAGTAGCAGCAGCACCTGACGGTCGATGCCATCGATGGTCTCGCGCAGGGCGCCCAGGCGCGTCTCATCTTCGGCACTGGCGGTCGGGCGGGTGGAATGTTCAGACATGCAAGTGCTCGAATTCGGACAGGAAATCGCAGAGGCGCTCCACGGCCTCCATCGACATGGCGTTGTACATCGACGCCCGCATTCCACCCCGGCTGCGATGGCCTGCCAGTTGCTGCAGCCCTGCGCTGGCAGCGGCCGTCAGGCAGGGTGCTGTCAGTTCAGGCCGGCGCAGCCGGAACGGTACGTTCAACATTGACCGCACGGCCCGCGGCACCGGACTGTAATACAGGCGCGAAGCGTCCAAGAAACTATACAACAGCGCGCTGCGCTGGCGCGCACGTCGCGCCATCTCATCGACGCCCCCCTGTTCCTCGCACCAGGCCAGCATGCGCACCAGGGCGCGTACCGCAAACACGTTGGCGGTGTTGGGCAGGGACGCCGACGCCGCCACGGCAGCGTAATCGAACACTGCGGGCGTGGGTGGCAGCGCGCAGCCCAACAGGTCGCGCCGCACCAGCAGCACACTCAAGCCGGCCACGCCGAGATTTTTCTGGGCGGAGGCATACACCCCGGCATGTCGCGACCAGTCGACGGGGCCGGCCAGCAGGCAGGAAGAGGCATCGGCCAGCAAGGGCACCCCGACACTTTCCGGCGGGGCGGGCCAGGCGATGCCGTCAATCGTCTCATTCGGGCAGTAATGGGCGTAGGCCGTGGCAGCCGGCGCCTGGACGACAGCAGGCGTGGCAGCAGCTGCAGCGGCCGCCGTACCGTCTGCGCCCGGCCAGAGGAAGGGTGCCGCCACACGCTCGACCGGGGCATATCGCCCGGCCTCGCTGGCGGCCTTTTCCGACCAGTAACCACTGAGGTGGTAGCGCACCGAGGCAACGCGGCCAGCGCCACCCTCCCGATCCGGCAAGCCGGCAAAATTCAGCGGGACGGCAGAGAAATGGGCAGTCGCGCCGAAGGGAAACAGCAACACCGCGAAGGTGTCGGGAATCGCGAGCAGGCGGCGCAGCAACTGTTCGGCCTGGGTCATCTGCTTCAGAAAACGAGGATCGCGATGGCTCAGGCCAAGCAGCGGTATGCCACTGTCCTCTAGGCCGTGCAGGTCATCGCGCAACCCCTGCACCACCGCGTCGGGCAAGGCAGCCGGACCCGCGCTGAAGTTGTGGATCACGGCGGCCCGGCCTGCCCAAGGCCCGCCGGACCACCGGCATCAGGAAGGCGTATCGTCGCCATCCGGTCCGGCCTCAGTTCCTGCCGGTCCCGCTTCCGGGGAATCGGCCTGCGCGCTGACGTCGGTGCCATCGGCGGACGGGGCTCCTTCCTCCAGCTCTGCCTCCTGGTCCGCTTCCGGTACCCGTGACAGGCCGATCAGCTTTTCACCGTCATCCAGATTGATCAGCGTGACACCCTGAGTGGCCCGCGACAATTCGGAAATCTCGTTCACCCGGGTACGGATCAGTACGCCGCCCGTGGTGATCAGCATGACGTCGTCTTCCAGCCGCACCAGCGATGCCGACACCACCTTGCCGTTGCGGGGCGTGGTCTGGATTGCAATGATGCCCTGGCCACCCCGGCCATGCCGGGTGTACTCCGCAATCGGCGTACGCTTGCCGAAGCCATTTTCCGTGGCGGTCAACACCGATTGCGATTCGTCGGCTGCCACCAGCAGAGCGATCACCTGCTGATCGTCGCCCAGACGCATGCCTCGGACGCCGCGCGACACCCGCCCCATCGGACGGACATCTCCCTCGTCGAAACGGATCGCCTTGCCGCCGTCGGTAAACAGCATCACGTCATGCCGCCCATCCGTCACTGCGGCACCGATCAGGAAGTCTCCCTCGTCGAGATCCACCGCAATCAGGCCGGCACTGCGCGGACGGGCGAAGGCGGTCAACGGTGTCTTTTTGACTGTACCCATGGCGGTGGCCATGAACACGAAATGATCATCGTCAAACTCTTTGACAGGCAGGATGGTGGTGATCTTCTCGCCCTCCTGCAGGTTGAGCAGGTTCACGATCGGCTTGCCCCGCGAACTGCTGCTGCCTTCCGGCACCTCAAAGGTGCGCAGCTGGTACACCGTGCCGCGGTTGCTGAAGCACAGGATGTGGTCATGGGTATTGGCCACCAGCAGGGCTTCGATGAAGTCATCTTCCTTGGTGGCCGTGGCCTGCTTGCCGCGGCCGCCGCGCTTCTGCGCCCGGTAATCGGTGATCGACTGGCGCTTCATGTAGCCGCCGTGCGACAGTGTCACCACCATCTCTTCCGGGGTGATCAGGTCTTCCAGGTTGATGTCTTCGGTGTGCAGCACGATCTCGCTGCGCCGGGCATCGCCAAACTGGGTGCGGATGTGCTCCAGCTCTTCCACGATGATGGCGCTGATGCGCTCAGGTTTGGCCAGGATGTCGATCAGGTCGAGGATCCGGGCCATCACGTCGCGGTACTCGTCACGGATCTTGTCCTGCTCGAGCCCTGTCAGGCGCTGCAGCTGCATTTCCAAGATGGCCTGGGCCTGCGTTTCCGACAGGAAATACCCATTCGCCTGCAGGCCGAGACCTGGCGCGGCTTCTGCCGGGCGCGACGCATCGGGTGTGGCGCGCGCCAGCATGTCCTCCACCAGCTGGGACCGCCAGCCGCGACCCATCAGGCCCTCGCGGGCGACCTGCCGGTTCGGCGATGCCTTGATCAGCTCGATGATCTCGTCCACGTTGGAGAGTGCCACGGCGAGCCCCTCCAGCACGTGAGCGCGCTCGCGCGCCTTGCGCAGCTCGAACACCGTGCGGCGCGTGACCACCTCGCGCCGATGGCGCAGGAACGCCTCGAGAAACTCCTTCAGATTGAGCAGGCGCGGCTGGTTGTCCACCAGCGCGACCATGTTCATGCCGAACGAATCCTGCAACTGGGTAAGCTTGAACAGGTTGTTCAGCACCGCTTCCGGATGCTCTCCCTTCTTCAGCTCGATCACCACCCGCATGCCGGACTTGTCCGACTCATCCCGCAGGTCGGAAATGCCTTCCACCCGCTTCTCGCGCACCAGCTCGGCGATCTTGATCAGCAGGTTGGCCTTGTTGACCTGATAGGGCAGCTCATCGACGATCAGCGCCTTGCGCGAGCCGCGCTCCAGGTCTTCCACGTGCGTGCGTGCGCGCATCACCACGCGGCCGCGGCCCGTGCGATAGCCTTCGTGCACACCTGTGACGCCATAGATGAAGCCGCGGGTCGGAAAGTCCGGCGCCGGCACCAGCTCGATCAGTTCGTCCACGGTGGTGGCCGGCTCGGCCAGCAATTTCAGACAGGCGCCGACCACCTCGTTCAGGTTGTGGGGCGGAATGTTGGTTGCCATGCCGACCGCAATGCCCGACGAGCCATTCACCAGCAGGTTCGGGAAGCGCGCCGGCAGGATCAGCGGCTCCTGTTCCGACCCGTCGTAGTTCGGCCCGAAGTCGACCGTTTCCTTGTCGATGTCGGCCAGCAGCTCATGGGTGATCTTCGCCATGCGGATTTCGGTGTACCGCATGGCCGCCGGGTTGTCGCCGTCGACCGACCCGAAGTTGCCCTGCCCGTCCACCAGCGGATACCGCAGGGAAAAGTCCTGCGCCATGCGGACGATGGCGTCGTACACGGCGGTGTCGCCATGCGGGTGGTACTTGCCGATCACATCCCCGACGATACGCGCCGACTTCTTGTAGGCCTTATTCCAATCATTGCCGAGCTCGTGCATGGCAAACAGCACGCGGCGGTGCACCGGCTTCAGACCGTCACGCACATCAGGCAAGGCACGCCCGACGATGACGCTCATCGCGTATTCCAGATAGGAACGGCGCATCTCGTCTTCCAGGCTGACTGGAAGCGTCTCTTTGGCAAACGAAGTCATTGAAAATGCGGGCAGGAGGACTGCACAGAGGTGTTGCAAAAGTGCAACAAATATACCACGGACAGCGCCGATTCGCCATGTGCAGGTGCCTCTGCGCTTACATCGAATTTGGGCCTTCGGTTAGTATGGCGGCAGCAAAGGATGCGGCAGTCTGGCAATGTGATTTGTGGGCCGCCCTCGACATCCCGCCTTCTGTATGTTCATAACCCACTCAACGGAGTGTCTCTCGATGAAGAAGCAAGTAATCAGCCAGTTTCTGGCTGGTGCATTGGCTGTCATGGCCCAGGGTGCCTTTGCGCACCAGGCCGATGAGGTCGGCGCCGTCTCGGCCGGCCACGTCGGCAACAGCACCAACATGCCGGTGACCGATTCTTACGGTGATTGCGTCAATTTCGGCACCAACAGCGGTTCGTCGAGCCACCCGAAAGATTGCAGCATCCAGCCCCCGCCGCCACCCCCGCCACCCCCGCCGGCCCCGGCCCCGGCTCCGGAGCCAGTAGCCCCGCCCCCGCCGCCGCCGCCGCCTCCCCCGCCGCCGGCTGCGGTGGTCGAGGCGCCGAAGGCCGCTCTAGTACCGAAGCCCGCCGCACCGATCAAGGTCAACCTGGCCGCCGATGCGCTGTTCGACTTCGACAAATACGCCCTGCGTCCGGCTGGCAAGAAGCGGATCGACGAGGAACTGGCGAAGACCGTGAAGGAAGGTGGCAAGATCTCTGTGACGCACATCACCGTGACGGGCCACACCGACGGTATCGGCACCGACAAGTACAACGACACCCTGTCGAAGCATCGCGCCGAAACGGTCAAGGCCTACATCGTGTCGAAGGGCTTTGCGGATGACTTCGTGAGCACTGCCTGGAAGGGCAAGCGCGAGCCGATCGCCACCAACAAGACCGCTGCTGGCCGCCAGCAAAACCGTCGGGTGGAGATCAGCTTCGAAGGCGTTGAGCCGGCCGAAGCCGCCAAGTAAGCGGAAGCGCGGGCTGACCGTCCGCGCGGCACCAGGATCCTGTTTTCCCGGGACTTGCCCCGGTAAACTCGGTTTTGCCAGCGTCCCCTGTCTCACGACAGGGGACGTTTTTTTTTGGGCAGGCCAATCGGGATTCGCCCGCCGGCACACAAGCTGCCAGACACACAATTTGACTTAAACCCTGCCTCAGCCCGGCCGTTACTCCGTATATCGGCGCAGTCCGCGCGCCCCCCACGGAGCAACTGCCATGTTGTTGACCTATACCGAGGCGCTGTCTGGCCGAACGCCCTTCTCGTTCCGGCACATCGCCCGGCTGGCCGCACTGACCGCGCTGGTCGGCGGCGTGCCGGCAGGTGCCGCGACCCTCAATCCAGACAACGCCATGCAGGCCACGCCAGCCAGCCAGGCGCTGGCCATCGTGCCGCCCGGAACCCTGCAAGCCGGGCCGGTGCAACGCTCCAAGGGCCACCCCCTGGTGAAACCGGCAGTCCCGGATATCACCACGCCCGGCGTGTCGACCGTCACGCCTGCCATCAGCGAAGCTGCTGCCATCCGTCCTTCAACCGGTGCCGGGGGCGTGCGATGAGCGCCCGCCGCCTCCAGGGATATCTGATTCCCCTGTTTGCCACCCTGTTGCTGCTGGCAGTCACCTCCGTGCGCCCAGCCATGGCAGCAAGCCCGCTGCCTGCTGCCAATGCCAGCTCCACCGGCAAGTCCTCGGCTGCCAAGGCACCGGCCACCACCACCACCACCATCACGGCATCGGCCACCACCGTGCCGAGCAATACCGGACTAGTGCTGACCATCACCGTGAGTGGCAACAGCCCCAGCGGCAGCGTGACCATCCGCGATGGCAGCACCCCCCTGGGTGCCCTGCCCCTGTCCGGCGGCAAGGTGGCCATCAACATCACGTTTGGCGGCACCGGCACGCATGCCATGACGGCGGTGTACTCGGGCGATGCCAACAATGCGGCCAGCACTTCGCCGACAACCACCCTCACCATCACCGGTTTCCCGACCACCACAACCCTGAGCAGCAACCAGCCGAACCCGATCCTGCTTGGCACCCCATTCACGCTGACGGCAACGGTAAAGGGCAACAAACCCTCGGGCACGGTGATTTTCACCGACGGCGGCAAGCCGATTGGTGCGGCGGTCGTGAACCCCGCCGGCGTGGCGAGCATGGCCGTGACCCCCGTCTCGGCTGGCCCGCATCTTCTGGCGGCCAGTTATTCTGGCGATGCCGCCGGCAACCAGGCCAGCACCTCGGCCAACCTGTCAGCGATTGAAATCCTGCGGCCGACCACCACCCTCCTGAAGGTTCCGGGGCCGGCGGTGGTTGGTCGGGCGTTCACAATGACCGCAACGGTCAATGGCATGACCGGCTCGGGTACGGTCAGCCTGAACGATGGCACCCATGCGCTGGGCACCGCCACGTTGGTCAATGGCAGCGCAACGTTCTCAACCATCGCAACCACGGCCGGCGTGCACAGCTACTCGGCCAGTTTTGCGGGCGACAGTGTCAACGCCGCCTCGTCGAGTGCCGGCGTGAGCACAACCGTCGGCGTCAGTCCCGACACCGTCACCCTATCGGTGGGGTCGGGCAATACGGCCAAGGTCAGCACCGCCACCACCATCGGCGTGGCGCTCACCGGGAGCGTGGCGCCAACCGGCAAACTCATCCTGAGTGTGAACGGCGCGGCACAACCTGCGGTGACGGTCACCGGCAGCAGCCTTTCCCTGTCCTACACCTTCCCCAAAACCGGCACCTACACCGTTGCTACCAGCTACAGCGGTGACAGCAACAACGCCCCTGCCAGCGCCACGGTAGCGGTCACGGTCAGCGCCGCCACGACCACCACACCGCCGGCGTCGAAAACACCGATACAGACCAATGGCATCCAGTACCACGGTGGACCTGTCATGGGCACCGGCGCCAATCTGTATTACATCTGGTACGGCAACTGGGCTGGCAGCACCACCCCCAGCATCCTGACCAAGTTCGCGCAGGGAATCGGCGGCTCGCCCTACTTCCACATCCTGAGCACCTACACCGACAACACCGGCGCGCGTGTCTCCGACAGTGTCAACCTGCAGGGGCAGACCAACGACAGCTATTCGCAGGGCAAGGTGCTGACCGATCAGGGCGTGGGCCAGGTTGTCGCGAGCGCCATTTCCAGTGGCCGCCTGCCGCAGGACCCGAACGGCATCTACATGGTGATGGGCGCGGCCGACGTGAATGAGAGCAGCGGCCTGTGCACGTCGTACTGCGCCTGGCACGCCCACACCACCATCGGCGGCAACAACGTGCGCTTCGGCTTCATCGGCAACCCGGACCGTTGCGCCCAGGGTTGTGGCCCGGCCTACAACAACCCGCCGAACGGCAACCCCTCCGGCGATTCGATGGTCACCCTGCTCTCGCACGAACTCGCCGAAACGGTCAGCGACCCGGACGGCAGCGCATGGATTGCGCCGGGCACCAACGAAGTCGGCGACCTATGTGTGGGCAAGTACGGCACGCTCACCCACTCTGGCTCGATGGCGTGGAACGTGACCTTCCCGACCGGGAATTTTCTGGTGCAGGAAATCTGGCTGAATGACCGCGGCGGCCTCTGCGCCCTGTCGTATCCCTGAGCTTGATCCTGCCCGGTCTCAGGCAGAGGCCTGAGACCGGTCGATCCCTGGGTCGGGCCGGTTGGACCGGCCCTCCACCCGCGACAGTATCCCTTTCTGTCGCGGGTTTTTTATGTCGCCCCTCCGGCGGCGACTGGACGGCAATCGCCCCCCAAGCGATGATCCTGGCTGATGTTCCTGCCGGCCTGCCATGTCCTCCAGTCCCCTTCCCGATTCCGACCAAGCCCCCCTGCAAGCCCTGCTGCCCGACTGGGTGATCCCGGTGGCACCGGCGGGCGTGTGCCTGAGCGACCATGCGGTGGTGGTGCAGGGCAGCACGATTGCGGCGATTGTGCCGGTCGCATCCCTGCCCTCAGCCTTTCCCGGCATTGCCACCGAGCGGCTGGCGGGATGTGCCCTGTTGCCGGGCCTGGTCAACCTGCATGCGCATGCGGCGATGAGCCTGTTGCGCGGTTATGCGGACGATCTCGCCCTGATGACCTGGCTGCAGGACCACATCTGGCCCGCCGAGGCCCGCTGGGTGGGCGCGGAATTTGTCGAACACGGCACAGCGCTCGCCTGCGCCGAATTCCTGCTGGGCGGCGTGACCACCTTCAACGACATGTATTTTTTTCCGGATGCCGCAGCCCGTGCCGTGCTGGCCAGTGGCCTGCGCGCGGTACTGGGCATCACGGTGCTGGAATTTCCGACCGCCTGGGCGGCAGACGCCGAGGGCTACCTGAGCCAGGGCTTGGGGGTGCGCGACGCACTGCGGGGCGAAGACCGCCTGGGTTTTGCCATGGCCCCCCACGCGCCCTACACGGTATCGGACGAGACCTTCCGCCAGGTGATGACCTTTGCCGATGAACTGGATCTGCCGGTGCATCTGCATGTGCATGAAAGCCGGCAGGAAATCGACGACAGTCTGACCCGCCACGGGGTGCGTCCCATCGAGCGGCTGGCGCGGCTGGGCGTGCTGGGACCCCGGCTGATCGCCGTGCACGCCGTGCATCTGGAGCGCGGCGAAATCGAGGCATTCGCCCGTCTTGGCGTGAGCGTGGCCCATTGTCCGCATTCCAATCTGAAACTGGCGAGCGGCATTGCCCCGCTGGCCGCGCTACGCGCCGCTGGGGTGAATGTCGGCGTTGGCACCGACGGCGCCGCCAGCAACAATCGGCTCGACCTGCTGGGCGAGATGCGCACGGCAGCCCTGCTGGCCAAAGGCGCGAGCGGCGAAGCGGCCGCCGTTCCCGCCAGCGAAGCCCTGCATCTGGCCACCCTGGGCGGCGCGCGCGCCCTTGGCATGGGCGAGCGCATCGGCTCGATCGAGGTCGGCAAGCAGGCCGATCTGATCACCGTACGACTCGACACCCTGGAGTGTCAGCCGGTGTTTGATCCGATCGCGCAGATCGTCTACAGCGCCGGGCGGGAGCAGGTGCATGACGTCTGGGTAGCCGGTGAGCGCCTGCTGCGACGGCGCGAAGCGCAGAGGCTGGATCTGGCGGCCATCCGCGCCAGCGCCAGCCTCTGGGGCGAGCGCCTGCGTCGGGCGGTCTGATGGGTTTGCCGGGAGGCTAGCCGGCGGCCACCCGTTCGCGCAGGTGCGCGAGGGCGGCTTCCACCTGATCGACCAGCACCAGACACAGATCGCCGGGCTGCAGGCGGGCCAGCGCCTGGTCAATGGCCACGAATTCGCCCCGGCATTCTTCCACGGTGCGCGTCTGGCTGGCTCCCGCCAGGCCTTCCCGCAGCAGGGCCAGCACCTCACCGTCGGCACGCCCGCGCTGACAGGCATCCTCATACAGCAGCACGTAATCGAAGGCGGCACCCAGAATGCGCGTCTGCTGCCGGATGTCCTCGTCACGACGGTCGCCGGCGCCACTGATCACCACCAGCCGCTGACGCGCCGGCATGGCACGGACAGCCGCGACCAGGGCGGTCATGGCGTCCGGGTTGTGGCCATAGTCGGCGACGACGGTAGCGCCTCGATACGAAAACAGGTTGAAGCGTCCGGGCACGTTGTCGGCCTCGGCGTGGAAGCTGGCAAGACCTGCGCGGATCACGTCCCAGTCGAGACCGACGCCCCAGACCGCGGCAACGGCCGCCATCACGTTTTCCACCTGGAAACCGATCAGGCCGCCCTGGGTGACGGGAATCTGCGCCAGGTCTAGCCGCACCCGGTTGCGTCCCTCCTCGGCCACCAGATCGGTGCCGTCGACATAGATCACCCGCTTGCGCTTGGCGCGCTGCGCCGCCATCACCGGTAGGTGGCGGCTGGCCGCGAAAAAGGTGACATCGCCCGGGCAGTTGTCCACCATCGCCGCCACAATGGGATCGGCCGCATTCAGCACCGCCATGCCATCCGGCGCGATGTTCTGCACGATCACCCGCTTCAGCACGGCCAGATCCTCGACCGTCGTGATGTAGTTCAGACCGAGGTGATCGCCTTGTCCGATGTTGGTCACCACCCCGACCTGGCAGCGGTCGAAGGCCAGTCCCTCGCGCAAGATGCCTCCACGGGCGGTTTCGAACACCGCAGCATCGACCATGGGATGCATCAGCACATTGCGGGCGCTTTTTGGCCCGGAACAGTCACCACTGTCGATCTGTCGGCCCTGGATATACACCCCATCGGTATTGGTCATGCCCACGCGCAGGCCCGATACCGACAACAGATGGGCGATCAGACGGACAGTGGTGGTCTTGCCGTTGGTGCCGGTCACCGCCACCACCGGAATCCGGCCGTCGTCGTCATCCGGATACATGTTGGCAATGATGGCCTCGCCCACCGGCCGGCCCTTGCCATACGAGGGTGACAGGTGCATGCGCAGGCCCGGTGCCGCGTTCACCTCGACGATGCCGCCAGCCTGGGCCTCGAGCGGCTGCAGCACCGAATCGCACACCACATCGACTCCGCAGATATCCAGACCGATCATCTGTGCCGCATCGACTGCCCGGGCGGCCACCTCCGGATGCACATCATCGGTGACATCGGTGGCACTGCCACCGGTCGACAGGTTGGCATTGTTGCGCAACACCACGCGCACCCCGCGGTCCGGCACGCTGTCGGCGGTCAGGTCCTGCTTCGCCAACTGCGCAAGCGCGATCTCGTCCAGCCGGATCTTGGTGAGCGAGGTGGCATGACCACTGCCGCGTCGCGGATCCTGGTTGACCTGATGCACCAGCTCGGCCACGGTGCTGCTGCCATCGCCAATCACGATCGGGGGCTCCCGGCGGGCGGCGGCCACCAGGCGGTCACCGACCACCAGCAACCGAAAATCATGGCCGGCAAGATACTTCTCGACCAGTACGTCGTCGCGGAAACCGGCAGCCACGGCGTAGGCCTGCTCGAGCGAGGCGCGCGACTCGATATTCACCGTCACGCCCTTGCCCTGGTTACCATCCTGCGGCTTGACCACCACGGGCAGGCCAATCTCCTGGGCTGCCGCCCAGGCGTCTTCGGCGTCCGCCACGGGGCGGCCGCTTGGCACCGGCACGCCGGCCGCCGCCAGCAGACGCTTGGTCAGCTGCTTGTCCTGGGCGATGGTTTCGGCAATCGCGCTGGTGGAATCGATCTCGGCAGCCTGGATGCGGCGCTGTTTGGCTCCCCAGCCAAACTGCACCAGGCTGCCACTGGTCAGACGTCGAAACGGAATGCCGCGGGCCACGGCCGCTGCCACGATCGCGCCAGTGGATGGCCCCAGGCGCTCGTCCTCGTCCAGTTCACGCAGGGTATGCAGGCAACCCTGCAGGTCGAAGGCACCATCCTGCAGGGCGGCTTCGATCAGCGCCTGCGCCTGTTCCATGGCGAGCCGCCCCACCGCCTCTTCGCTGTATTCCACCACCACCTGATACACGCCCGATTCCACGGTGGCCTGGGTGCGGCTGAAGGTGACCGGGCAACCGGCCTGGGCTTGCAGGCCCAGGGTGGCCAGTTCGAGCACATGGGCGAGCGAGACCGGTCCCTGCGGACGGCGCGACTGCAGCAGGCCAAGCTGGGGAAAGCGGCGACGCAGGCGGTCTTCGAATCCTGGCAGCTTGGCAATCGAGCATTCGGCCGGCAGGCAATGCACCACGGTTTCGATCGAGGTGTGACGGCTCCACAGATTGGGGCCGCGCAAGGCGCGTGTGCGAGAGAGTTCCATGCTGTCCTGTCAGGCGTCGTGCCGGCGCAGGGCGGGCGCCCCAGGCAGGCTGGCCGCGTGGGCGGCTTCAAAGGTTTCAATGCCGGCGGCAATCAGTTCCGGGTCCAGGCCCAGGGCCCAGCCGGCCGCCACCACGGCGAGCACGGTGGCGCTGTCAGCGGTATCCGCCCCGCCCGGCACCAGGGCACCAAGGGCATCCAGGCGCTCGACCTGTGCGCCGCTCGCCAGAAACACCCGTCCATCGCGGGCAAACACACCCCGTCCACCGGCCGCCAGGTGCGCCTGCAAGGCCGGTGACTGGTCGGAACGGGCGAACAGCAGCACAGCGCCATCACACAAGGGTGTCATGGCCACTGCCCGCGGATCATCGGCGTTCAGCACGGCTGCCCCGTCTGGCAACACCACATCCACGGCCGTGCGCAGCACATCGAACACCTGGTCGTTGTCGCGCACATAGAATTCACCCAGCCCTTCGGCCCCGCCCACCCCGGTGATCACGGCCACAGCACACCGGTCGTAAGGCAGCCCCTCGCGCAGGATGGCCAGGGTGTCGCTTTCGATCACGGCCGCCGAGACCGTACGGTTCATCAGCACGCGCTGACCGTCTTCAAAATTCACCGCACTGCGCACGCCAACCCGACGCCGGCCGATGAACAGGCCGTCGGCGGACGCGAGCCCGACCTGCTCGCCCGCCAGGCCGAGCAGCCAGGCCATCAGGTTGGCGACCTCGGTCGTGCCGTGCAGCCCGACCACCCCGACCACCGGCATCCTGGCCTGCGCGCCCTCGGGAAACAGGTGCGCAATGATGGCCTCGCCGACCGGCCGAGGGGTGCCGATCGCCGGCTTCAGGTGCATGAGCAGGCCAGGACCGGCGTTGATCTCGACGATCGCGCCGCCCTGTTCTTCGAGAGGACGGCTGATGTCTTCGGCCACCAGGTCGACACCGGCGATGTCGAGTCCGACCACCCGGGTCGCCAGCACGGCGCGTGCCGCCACTTCGGGATGCACTGCATCGGTACAGTCGATCGCGACGTTGCCGTTGCGCTGGATCAGCACGCGCTCGCCGTCCTGCGGAATCGAATCCGGGGTATGCCCCTGCCGGGCCAGCTCCAGACGGATGGCTGCATCGAGGTCGACGTGAATCCGGTTCAAGGGAAAATCATCGCCATGACCGCGGCGCGGGTCAGTGTTGAGCTGGGCGTCGACCAGTTGCAGCACGGTCGACGCACCGTCGCCCACCACCATGGCCAGTTCGCCACGGCCCGCAGCCACCACCTGCCCACCCACCACCAGCAGCCGATGTTCGTTGCCGGTCACAAAACGCTCCACCAGCACCCCACTGCCATGGCGACGGGCCACCTCGTAGGCGGCCTCGATGTGCTCCCGTTCGCGCAGGTCGAGCGACACCCCACGGCCATGGTTGCCGTCCACCGGCTTCACCACCACGGGCAGGCCGATGTCCTGCGCCGCCACCCAGGCCGATTCGGCGCTGTCCACTGGCTCGCCCTGCGGGATCGGCACGCCACAGGAGGCGAGCAGGCGCTTGGTCAGGTCCTTGTCGCTGGAAATGTATTCGGCAATGGCCGACGTACGATCGGTTTCAGCGGTCCAGATTCGGCGCTGGTAGCGGCCGTGTCCCAGCTGGACCAGGTTGCCGTCGGTCAGGCGGATGGACGGGATACGCCGGCTGCTGGCGGCATCGATGATCGCTGCGGTGCTGGGCCCCAGGCACAGGTTGTCGACCATCTCGGTCAGGGTCTCGACGAGACCCGCCACATCAAAAGGCTCATCGCGCACCGCCGCCAGCACCAGCGCCCGGCCACCATCCAGCGCGGCCCGGCCAACGCTCTCATTGCGGGTACGGAAAGCCATCTTGTAGATGCCGCTGCCCTCGGCGGTCTGGCGGGTCTTGCCGAAGCCGGTGCGCATGCCGGCCAGCGACTGCACCTCGAGCACCACGTGTTCCAGCACATGGCCGATCCAGGTACCTTCGGCCAGCCGCTGCACAAAGCCGCCCGGCTCGCCCACGCCACACCGGTGCTCCGCCAGGCCCGGCAACCACGCCAGCAGCCGGTCGTTGAAGCCGTCCAGCTGGTGCGACGGTGCCTGTTCGAAGGCGCCAATGTCCAGCCAGACTTCGAGTACCGGCCGATAGGTCCAGATGTTCGGTCCCTGCAGGTGCAGGACGCGCAACACCGTGATGTCTTGATTCTTCATCTGCCCTTTGCGGGAGACCGCAGTCTTGAGGCCAAGGCCCTATGTTACATTTCGCAACATGATTTCATGCAGCAAATGCGGGTAGCGAGTCGCGCATGCCTCTAGATGCCATCCAGGCAAATCCGCCACGAATGCCGATTCCGGTGCGCTGGCAGGAGTCCGTTCAAGCGAAGCTCCGACGGGATGAGAACGTGCTGGCCTGGGTTGAGGTTGACCTGAGCAGCACCTTGCGCTTCGCGCCCGGCTTGATCGTGCTGACGGGCGACCGACTGCTGGCGTCGCCTTCCCCCGGCGACACCGCCTGGCAGAGCTGGCCCCTGCAGGCAGACCGGCGCCTGATCAGCCACGATCATGGGGGCATTGGCCATCTCGACTGGGTGGATGCCCACCAGCGGCTGGCCGGCTGGCGCTATACCCTGGTCTGCCAGCCCGCCGTGCAACGGCTGATCAACCAGCACGATCAGGAACGGGAGTTTCGGCTGACCGGCGTGCGCGACAGTACCGAAGCGGAAGCCTTGTGTCCGAGCTGCCAGGCCGTGCTTGGCATCGACGATGAGGATTGTCCGGCGTGCCGCAAGACCCTGCGTGCCCCACCCTCGACCTGGACCCTGTTCCGGCTGGCACGCTTCGCGCGCCCTTACCAGGGCCAGCTGCTAGCCGGCTTCCTGCTCATGCTGGGCGGCACCGCTGCCACCCTGGTGTCGCCCTATCTCTACATGCCGCTGATGGACGACGTGCTGATCCCGTTCCAGGCCGGCCAGCACATTGCCCGAGCCACCGTGGCCCTCTATCTGGGCGGCCTGTTCGCGGCCGCCCTGGTGAGCTGGGGGTTGGGCTGGGCGAAAACCTACATCCTGGCCCTGGTCTCGGAACGGATCAGTGCCGACCTGCGCACCACCACCTACGAGCACCTGCTGCACCTGTCGCTGGAATACTTCAGCAGCAAGCGCACCGGTGACCTGATCTCGCGCATCGGCTCGGAATCGGACCGCATCAGCGTGTTCCTGTCGCTGCATGCCCTGGATTTCATCACCGACGTGCTGATGATCGTGATGACGGCGGTGATCCTGTTCTCGATCAATCCGGCGCTGGCGCTGGTCACCCTGCTGCCCCTGCCCCTGATTGCCTGGAACATCCACCTGGTGCGCGACCGCCTGCGCACCGGCTTCGAAAAGATCGACCGCGTGTGGGGCGAGGTCACCAACGTGCTGTCCGACACCATTCCCGGCATCCGGGTGGTGAAGGCCTTCGCGCAGGAAGGCCGCGAGGCGCAACGCTTTCGCAGCGCCAACCAGCACAACCTGGTGATCAACGATCGGCTCAACAAGACCTGGAGCCTGTTCTCGCCGACCGTCTCGCTGCTGACCGAAATCGGCCTGCTGGTGGTATGGGCCTTCGGCATCTGGCAGGTCTCGCAGCAGACCATCACGGTGGGCACGCTCACGGCCTTTCTGGCGTATATCGGGCGCTTCTACGGCCGCCTGGATTCGATGAGCCGCATTGTCTCGGTCACCCAGAAAGCCGCGGCTGGCGCCAAGCGTATCTTCGACATCCTCGACCATGCTTCGAACGTGCCTGATCCGGTACAACCGCTGGCACTGGGCCCGGTGCGCGGCGCCCTGGAACTGCGCGACATCGGGTTCCGGTACGGCAACCGCACGGTGATCCGGGACCTGTCCCTGTCGATTGCGCCGGGCGAGATGATCGGCCTGGTGGGCCACAGCGGGTCCGGCAAGAGCACGCTCGTCAACCTAATCTGCCGGTTCTATGACGTTGCCGAAGGCGCGATCCTGGTGGATGGCGTGGACATCCGCTCTACGCCCTTGCGGGACTACCGGCGCAATATCGGTCTCGTGCTGCAGGAGCCCTTTCTGTTCTTTGGCACCATCGCCGACAACATCGCCTACGGACGGCCCGATGCCACCCGGGCACAGATCCTGGCGGCCGCGCGTGCCGCCCACGCGCACGAATTCATCCTGCGCCTGCCGCACGGCTACGACTCGCTGGTGGGCGAGCGCGGCCAGGGACTG
>CAIPBT010000155.1 GCA_903863375.1 uncultured Ferrovum sp. | reverse complement strand
TACTTCTGTGTGAGTACTGCTAAACATTTCTGTCCCGGACAGCCATACAGCCGTCCCGCAGCACCCACACCTATCGGTTGATTGTCTTGTTAAAGAGCAGTCGCTGCGGCCCCGGAAGGCTTTGTTGCAGCGACGAAAGACCGCAACTTTAGCGTTGGCCCAGGGTGCTGTCAACACTCGGTAAGCAGGTTTTTTCGGGCTCTGGCGCCCGGACGACCCGACACATCTCGTAAGAGACTGAATGCAGGACGATTCTGTCGAAACATACGGTCGAAATCTTTTTGCAACATCCCCTGCGTTCCTTCCCAATCAACAAGAGCCCCGGGCCAGACGGGTGACAACCCTGCTGGCCGCCTCCTTCTTCGAGCCGTCATCGCTGTGATTTATCTTGAAAATGAGAAGCATTCTCAAATATGATGATTTTCCGACCCGCAGGAGCATCTGACATGACTCGCAGCCCTTCCACCGCCCTGGCAACCTCGCAGCAGCGTTCAACCACTGGGCGCGGGTCACACCCGACCTTACGCAACTGTCTGCGTAGACTGCTGGCGACCGGCCTGCTGCCGATGGCAACCCTCAGTCAGGCTGAACCGGTCACCGTCACGCTGACGATCCAGGATCACCGGTTCACGCCATCGGTGCTGCACGTACCGACCGCCTCGGAGTTGCGGCTGATCGTCGTGAATCGGGATGACACCCCGGAAGAATTTGAAAGCGACAGCCTTCACCGTGAGCAACGGGTATCGGGCAAACAGCAGCTAGAGGTTTTCCTGCGGCCGCTCACGCCTGGCATCTATGGGTTTTTCGGGGATTATCACCAGGACACCGCGCAGGGTTCGCTGGTGGCGGAATAACCATGCGTCTGGCGTTGTTGACCTTGGTTGCGTTGGCCGCTGGTCGCGCTGCTGCCGGCGAGCCCAACGATTACGTTCACATGCCGATTGTCGAAGAGGGCGAATCGGAGATCGAGTGGAAAGCCGGCCACCAGAGGCTGCCCCAGCATGACGGATCGGCCAGCGCCGAGGCGATTGGCCTCGGCACCAGTCCGGTTGCCGGGTGGTTCACCGAGATCTACACGAAATACGCAAAGACCCCCGGACAGGGAACGGCGTTTGATGCCGTGGAATGGGAGAACCTGTTCCAGCTGACGCAAACCGGGCGTTGGCCGGTCGATGTCGGGGTTCTGCTGGAAGTTGAACATCCCGCCAATCACGCGGAAGGCATCCAGGTAACAGCCGGCCCCCTGTTGCAATATGTGTCCGGTCGCCTGCAATCCAATCTCAACGTGCTATTGCAACAGAATCACGGGGCTACCGAGGATCTGCCTAGCGAACTGCACGTGCAGGCGCAGTTACGCTGGTATGGGGATGGCCGGTGCGACGTGGGGGCGCAGCTGTTTGGGGAAACGCGGCAATGGAATCATCCAGGGCCGCTTTCACACCAGACGCTGACCCTCGGTCCGGCCCTGTTCGGCAAATTGCACCTGGGTCAGCGACAAACCTTGCAGTGGAACGCCGCCCTGCTGGGCGGCGTCGGCGCGGCCAGTCCGCCCGTGACCGTGCGGATGCAGGCCGAGCTTGAATTTTAGGGCATCACTGGCGGCAGGTAGTCCAGGGTGCTGCCG
>CAIPBT010000154.1 GCA_903863375.1 uncultured Ferrovum sp. | reverse complement strand
TGGGTGCGCTTGCGCTTGGTAACCGAAGGCTGGTAGGTGCGCTTCATGATGGGATGACCAATTAGGGTTATATCGAACCCGCGATTTGAACACATCTGGCAAGACACGGTCAAGCAGCCCGCGCCAGCCCTTGCAAGGTAGAACCTGTGGATAAGTCAGGGCAGCCTGCTTTACACTATGCGCTGGCATCGTTTGCAGCCGTCCCGTCCTTCCATTGAATAGGTTCCCAAGTCCCGTGCCAACCTTCTGGGAATCCTGCCTGCTGCACTTCCGGGACAGCCTGCCCGAGCAACAGCTCAACACCTGGATCCTGCCACTGAAGGTTGAGGGTTCAGCGCCCCTCCTGCGAGTGATCGCCCCCAACCGCTTTGTGTTGCAGTGGGTGAAGGACCGCTATCTCGGCCTGATCCAGCAGCTGGCCACCGACTACTTTGACGACCCCACCACGGTGGAAATGGGGCTTGCCAGCCTGGCACCCATGACGGACAGCGCGTCACCCGAAACATCGTCAATCCGCCCTGCCGTCCAGCCCGATCCATCCAGCGCGATACCCGCCGTGATGCCCAGCGGCGAATTGCGACAACCCTACGGCCAGGCCTTGGCACCCCAGCTGCAATCTTCCGCCGCCTCTTCTGTGGCGGGCGGATCGGCCGGATCGGCGCCGCGCGCAGGCCGGGACGCAGCGGTCACAGTCGGCCAATCGGGTGGCGCCACTCCGCATGGTGGCCAGCAGGACAGTTCAGGTCAATATCGGCCACAAGATCGCGGCAACCGCCTCAATCCCCTGTTCACGTTCGACAACTTCGTCGGTGGCCGTGCCAACCAGCTCGCCCGTGCCGCTGCCCTGCAGGTCGCGGGTCACCCCGGCAAGGCCTATAACCCGCTCTTTGTGTATGGCGGCGTAGGTCTGGGCAAAACCCACCTGATCCACGCCATCGGCAATCACCTGCTGCAGGAGGTCAACTCCGCCCGGGTGCGCTACGTGCACGCCGAGCAATACGTGGGTGATGTGGTGCGCGCCTACCAGCACAAGTCCTTCGACAGCTTCAAGCGCTACTACCACTCGCTCGACCTGCTGATGATCGACGACATCCAGTTCTTCGGCGGCAAGACCCGCACGCAGGAAGAGTTTTTCTTTGCTTTTAACGCGCTGGTGGAAACCGGAAAACAGATCATCATCACCTGCGACAGCTTTCCGAAAGAAATCGTCGGGATGGAAGACCGCCTGATATCCCGCTTCGGCTGGGGCCTGACCGTGGCCATCGAGCCACCCGAACTCGAAATGCGCGTGGCGATCCTGCTGCGCAAGGCGCGTATGGACAACATGCCGATCGGTGAGGATGTTGCATTCTTCGTGGCCAAGCACATCCGCTCCAACGTTCGGGAACTGGAGGGCGCCCTGAAGCGCATCCAGGCGTATGCGCGCTTCCACAACGCCGGCATCACGCTGGACATCGCCCGTGAGGCCCTGAAGGATGTCATCGCTGTTCAGAACCGTCAGGTTTCGGTGGAAAATATCCAGAAAACCGTCGCCGATTTCTACAAGATCAAGGTGGCCGACATGTTCAGCAAGAAGCGCAGCCGGGCCTTGGCACGACCCCGCCAGATCGCCATGGCGATTGCCAAGGAACTCACCCCCATGAGCCTGCCGGACATTGGCGATGCCTTCGGAGGCCGTGATCACACCACGGTGCTGCATGCCTGTCGCAAGGTGGCCGAGCTGCGCAGCGAAGATCCCTTGCTGGAAAAGGACTTCCAGACCCTGATTTCTACCCTGAGCGGCTGACCACAAGCGGCCCACAGCACACGGTGGATAAGCTGCATCAAGCGACGGCATGGATTGTGGATAACCCCCGAAAACCCTTGACAGTGAAATTGTGTCCACAAAACGGTGCAGCGGCCGACGCAGCTTTTCCCATCCTTTGTCCAGCATCCAGACCGTTGAATTCAGAGCTTAATTAAGGCTTGTCCACAGCCACTGGCCAACACCTAATTACTATTACCAAGGTATATATAAAATGCTATTAATAAAGGCACAACGCGACCGGCTCCTCGCCCCCCTGCAAAGCGTGATCGGCATCGTGGAGCGCCGTCACACCTTGCCGATCCTGTCGAATGTGCTGATCGAGACGGCTGGCGACCGTCTGGACATCACGGCAACCGATCTGGAAGTGCAGGTGCGCACCTGGACTTCGGTGGCCGAATCGCCGCTGCAGGAGTCAGTCACACTGTCTGCCCGCAAACTGCATGACATCCTGCGTGCCCTGCCCGCTGGCAGCGATCTCGCGCTGGAAGCCAGCGAAAGCCGGCTGACCGTGAAATCCGGCCGCAGCCGCTTCAACCTGCAAACCCTGCCCGGACGGGATTTCCCGCAGATTTCGCTGAATGCAGAAACCGGTGCCAGCTTCAGCCTGCCGCAAGGCGTGCTGCGCAAGCTGCTCGAGCGCGTGCAGTTCGCGATGGCCGTGCAGGACATC
>CAIPBT010000153.1 GCA_903863375.1 uncultured Ferrovum sp. | reverse complement strand
TCAGCGCGGCGTCCCGGCTGACCAGGTCGCCAACCAGCACAATCGCCAACAACAACAGCGCCGTGGCAGCCGATGCACGGCGCAACAGGCGTCGCAGGCGAATCCGTAGGGACTCCGTTGCCGGCGCGGATTCCTTGCCGGGCAGTTCGGCTGCGCCAGACAGTTCGGCCGCGCCGGGCGGCACCGCGCGCTTGGCTGACGCATCTGCTTGTGCGGCCTCACCAGACGCAGAAAAACCCGCTGCCCTTGCGGGCAGCGGGT
Organism: uncultured Ferrovum sp.; assembly: GCA_903863375.1. Taxonomy (GTDB): domain Bacteria; phylum Pseudomonadota; class Gammaproteobacteria; order Burkholderiales; family Ferrovaceae; genus CAIVHB01. The sequence goes on along the minus strand of CAIPBT010000153.1, from coordinate 23,937 downwards.
CTATGGACAACTTTCCGGAGGGCAACTTCCCGGAAGACGATGGCGTCTCATCGCCAATACTTGCAGACACCCGCGATCAGACCTCGCGTGCCGGCCGGGTACTGGCCCCCGCAGTGCTGGCTCCAACCGCCGAACCACCCGTGGTCGGGTTGGCCGGTGGCGTTGCATTGCTGTTCTGATTGGGTTTCGGCGGCCGGGGCTCGCGACCGCACATGATGTCCTCAATCTGCTCGGCATCGATGGTTTCCCACTCCAGCAGAGCTTTCGCCATCACGTGCATCTTGTCGCTGTTCTCTTCGATCAGCCGCCGTGCCAGCGCGTACTGCTCGTCAATGATGCGCCGGATTTCCTGGTCGACCTTCTGCATGGTCGATTCAGACACATTCTTGTGCGTGGTGATGCTGCGGCCGAGGAACACTTCGCCCTCATTTTCGCCATACACCATCGGCCCGAGAGCGTCCGACATACCCCATTGGGTCACCATGCGGCGGGCCATTTCCGTAGCCCGCTCGAAGTCGTTGCTGGCGCCGGTGGTCATCTGGTTCATGAACACCTCTTCGGCGATCCGACCACCAAACAGCACCGAAATGTTCTGCAGGATCTGCTCGCGGTCCATGCTGTACCGATCTTCTGTCGGCAGCTGCATGGTGACACCCAGGGCACGACCACGCGGAATGATGGTGACCTTGTGCACCGGATCGGTCCGCGACAGCAACCGCGCCACCACGGCATGACCGGACTCGTGATAGGCCGTGTTCTTGCGCTCATGCTCTGGCATGACGATGGAGCGGCGCTCCGCACCCATGATGATCTTGTCCTTGGCGCGCTCGAACTCGGTCATGTCGACCAGCCGCTTGTTCGCCCGGGCAGCAAACAGGGCCGCCTCGTTGACCAGATTGGCAAGGTCGGCGCCGGAGAAACCCGGCGTGCCGCGCGCGATGATGTCCGCCCGCACGTCTGGCGAAATAGGCACCTTGCGCATATGCACCAGCAGCACCTGCTCCCGCCCACGGATGTCTGGCAGCGGCACCACCACCTGGCGGTCGAAGCGGCCCGGCCGCAACAGCGCGGGGTCGAGCACATCCGGCCGGTTGGTCGCGGCAATCACAATCACGCCGGCAGTCCCTTCAAAACCATCCATCTCAACCAGCAGCTGATTCAGTGTCTGTTCCCGTTCGTCGTTGCCGCCGCCCAGACCGGCGCCGCGCTGCCGGCCTACCGCGTCAATCTCATCAATGAAGATGATGCAGGGCGCATTCTTCTTGGCCTGCTCGAACATATCGCGCACGCGCGCGGCACCCACCCCGACGAACATCTCGACGAAATCCGAACCGGAGATGCTGAAGAACGGAACTTTGGCTTCGCCGGCGATGGCGCGCGCCAACAGGGTCTTGCCGGTACCCGGGCTGCCAACCATCAGCACACCTCGGGGAATGCGGCCACCCAATTTCTGGAATTTGGAGGGGTCGCGCAGGAACTCGACCAGTTCACCCACTTCTTCCTTGGCCTCATCCACCCCTGCCACATCGGCAAAGGTCACGGGATTGGTGTTCTCATCCAACATGCGCGCCCGGCTCTTGCCGAACGAGAACGCCCCGCCCCGGCCACCGCCCTGCATCTGCCGCATGAAGAAGATCCAGACACCGACCAGCAGGATCATGGGGAACCAGGACACCAGCATGTTCATCAGCAGCGAGGGCTCTTCATCCGGCTTGGCCGAGACCGACACGCCATACTTCAGCAGGTCGCTGACCAGCCAGGGATCGGACGGCGAGTAGGTGACAAACGCCTTGCCGTCGGTGCGCTCACCGTGCACCGAATGGCCGTCGATGACCACCTTGGCGATATGCCCCTGCTTCATGTCATCGATGAACTGGGAATAGCTCATCTGGTTGCTGGCAGCCTGGTGGTTGCCGAACTGGTTGACCAGCATCATCAGCACGACGCCGACAAACAGCCAGATGGCGATATTTTTTGCGAGATTGTTCAAAGCTGCTCCTTGAAGGGCGCACTGGCAGTGACGAAAAACGCCACCGCACCGAGTCCCGCTACTTGGCCAGAATTACCCCTGACAATTGATTCTAATCCGATTCCTGAGGCCAGGAAGGGGTTTCTTGTGCTTCCTGCTCCCGCAGCCGGGCGGCCTCGACGGCCTCCGGCCGGGGATTGCGACCCAGCAGGTATACCTCCGGGCTGCGGCCCCGTGATGCATCCGGCTTGCGCGTCGCCACCACCTGAAACGCCCCTCGCAGGTCCCGCACGTACTGCTCGAAATCTGCCCCATGAAAAACTTTGACCAGAAAAGCGCCGTCCGGTTTCAGGGTCAGCAAGGCAAAGTCCATGGCCAGACCGGCCAGTTCCATCACCCGGGCCTGATCATAAAGCGGCACTCCACTCATATTGGGGGCGAGATCGGAAAGCACAAGGTTGGCACCGCCATCCGGCAGCAGATCCATCAGCCCGGCACGCAGCACCGGGTCCATGAAATCTCCCTGCAGGAAATGCACGCCCTCCAGGTCTTCCATCGGCAGCAGGTCAATCGCCAGCACCAGCCCCTGCCGACCCAGGCGTTGACGCGCCACCTGCGACCAGCCACCCGGCGCTGCGCCGAGATCGACCACGGCATCCTGCGGACGGATCAGGCGATCGCGATCATCGATCTCCATCAGCTTGTAGGACGCGCGCGACCGGTACCCTTCACGTTTGGCCCGCTGCACATAGGGATCGTTGACGTGCTCGCGCATCCAGGCCTTGCTGGTGCGGCTGACCTTCATGCCTGCTCCTGTTTCAACGCGCGGCGTCGCCGCGCCCACCCGATCGGTCCGCCGGTCTGATCATGCCCCAGCCAGGTCCGATCCGGCGCATCAGTCCCGACCTGGCTTGCGTGGCCGGCCGCTGCCGCCAGCACCTCCCGGACCGCCACGTGCCGGGCCAGCACGACCCGGCCCGCTACGCCCGGCACCAGCGGACGCTGGCCGGGGCGCACCCGCCCCAGTCCGACCGCCGGGATTGCGCGGCTTGTCAGCGGCATAGCCGCCACGGCGCGGCCGCTCGGTGGCGTAACCAGCACCGCGTTCGCGATCTTCGCTGACGGGCCGGGCATGTTCGGTACCAGGACCGCCGGCACGGGCCTTCGGGCGGGCTTCCAAGCCATCATCGCGTCCTCGGGCCGGGCGACCGCCGCGCGGCCGGTCCTGTCCGGTCATTGCGCCAGTTGCACGCGGCACGCGCGGACGCGCCTCGGCAACATCCTCGCCGTCGCGACGGGGTGCTCGCGGACGCTCGACCGGCGCTGCCGCAACCGGCCGGCGCGGCACCCTGGGACGATCGGCGGCGAAGCCGTCCGCCCCTGCGGTCCGGGACGGGCGCGGCGGCCGGGAGCCACTGGGCGACAGGGCAGCAGCTCCCGCCCGGGGCTTGGCTGCCCGGGTTTCAAAGCCTTCACCGCGACTGCGGGTGCTGCCCGAACGGCTGCCTGGCGCCCGTCCGGCGTCAGCGCGCACGCCAAGCTTGCCCCGTGCAGCGCCGCTACGGCCCGCCACACCCTGCGCGCCTGTCTTGGCGGGCACGGCGGCGGGCATCGCATCTTCCGGCCGGGCCCGCCAGAGCACCAGCATGCGACCGATATGCTGCACCGGCGCGCAGAACAGGCTGTCGGCCAGGGTATCCAGCATCGCGGCGCGTTCCTCGCGCTCGGCCACCAGCACCCGCACCTTGATCAGGCCGTGCACGCCCAGCGCGATGTCCACTTCCTTCAGCACGGCAGGCGTCACCCCACCCTGCCCGATATGAACGGTCACCGGCAGACCGTGGGCGAGGCCGCGCAGGGCGCTTCGCTGGGCAGTTGTCAGGGTAATTGCAGTCACAGTAGCCTCAGGGGGATAGTCAAAGATACTTCACGTCCAGGATTTCATATTCGCGGACACCGCCCGGTGCCACCACTTCGGCGACATCGCCGGCGCTCTTGCCGATCAGGGCACGCGCAATCGGCGAACTGATCGAAATCATGCCTTCCTTGATGTCGGCTTCATCATCGCCGACGATCTGATACGTGACCTGGTCGCCAGACTCAGTGTCCTCCAGTTCGACGGTGGCACCAAACACACAGCGTCCATCGGCATCCAGCCGCGAGGGGTCGATGATCTGGCCATTCGACAGCTTGCCCTCGAGATCGGCAATGCGACCTTCGATGAACGCCTGCCGTTCCTTGGCGGCGTCGTATTCGGCATTCTCGGACAGGTCGCCCTGCGCCCGCGCTTCCGAAATGGCATTGATCACGGCCGGCCGTTGCACTGTCTTGAGATTGTGCAGTTCCACCTTGAGCTTTTCAGCGCCACGGACGGTCAGGGGGATCTTGTTCATGCTTGCGGCTCCTCGTGCAGGCCTTGTTGCAGGCCTTGCAGATCGTAGATTTCCGGCAGTCCGGTGAGTCCCATGCCAACACAGGCCGCACGCGCCCCGGAGATGGTGGTGTAGTAGGTGATGCGGCCTTGCAAGGCTGCATTGCGGATCGACCAGGAATCCTGGATCGCGCGGACGTTCTCGTCCACGGTGTTGATGATCAGGCTGATCTCGCGGTTCTTGATCATGTCGACGATGTGCGGCCGTCCCTCGATCACCTTGTTCACCTCGGTGACCGCCAGCCCCGCCGCCTTCAGGGCGGCCGCCGTGCCTCGGGTGGCCACCAGCGAAAACCCGATGTCGACCAGCTGCGCGCCGATCTCGACAATCCGGCCCTTGTCGGCAGCCCGCACGCTGAGGAACACATTGCCACTGGTGGGCAGACGCACACCCGCCGCGAGTTGCGACTTGACGAAGGCTTCACCGAAGGTGCGGCCAATGCCCATCACTTCGCCAGTGGACTTCATTTCGGGCCCCAGGATGGTGTCGACGCCCGGGAACTTGATGAACGGGAACACCGCTTCCTTCACAGCGAAATAGGGCGGCACGATTTCGCCATGCACGCCCTGATCGGCGAGGCTGCGACCAGCCATGCAGCGGGCGGCCACCTTGGCCAGCTGGCGGCCGGTGGCCTTGGCCACGTAGGGCACCGTGCGCGAGGCGCGCGGATTGACCTCCAGCACATAAACGCGGTCGCCCTGCAGCGCGAACTGCACATTCATCAGGCCGACCACGTTCAGGGCGCGCGCCATCGCCACGGTCTGGCGGCGCAGCTCGTCCTGGATGTCCTGGCCCAGGCTGAACGGCGGCAGCGAACAGGCAGAATCGCCCGAGTGCACGCCAGCCTGCTCGATATGCTCCATGATGCCGCCAAGCACCACGGCAGAGCCATCGGCGACGGCATCCACATCGACCTCGATCGCGTCATTCAGGAAGCGGTCGAGCAGGATCGGCGAATCCGGGCCGACCGAAATGGTGCCCAGGCCATCGCCTTCGCGCAGGGTATCGCGCAGATAGCGCTCAAGGTCGCCCTGGTTGTGGACGATCGCCATGGCACGGCCGCCAAGCACGTACGAAGGACGCACCACCAGCGGATAACCCAATTCCTGCGCGAGACGCAGGCAAGATTCACGATCATGCGCCGTGCGGTTTTCCGGCTGGCGCAGGCCAAGGTCGTTGAGCAGCTGCTGGAAGCGCTTGCGGTCTTCAGCACGGTCGATGCTGTCCGGCGTGGTACCGATGATCGGCACACCGTTGGCCTGCAGGCCCCGCGCGAGCTTCAGCGGCGTCTGGCCGCCAAACTGCACGATCACGCCTTCCGGCTTTTCAACCGCCACGATCTCGAGCACGTCTTCCAGGGTGAGCGGCTCGAAATACAGTCGGTCGGACGTGTCGTAGTCGGTCGAGACCGTCTCCGGGTTGCAGTTGACCATGATGGTCTCGAAGCCATCTTCGCGCAGGGCCAGGGCCGCGTGTACGCAGCAGTAATCAAATTCGATGCCCTGGCCAATGCGGTTCGGCCCGCCGCCCAGCACCATGATCTTGCGCCGGTTGGAGGGTTGCGCTTCGCATTCCTCGTCGTAGCTCGAGTACAGATACGCGGTATCGGTGGCGAACTCGGCAGCGCAGGTGTCCACGCGTTTGAACACCGGACGCACCCCCAATTGGTGGCGGTGGCGGCGGACCGAGGCTTCTTCCGTGCCAAGCAGCATGGCAAGGCGTCGGTCGGCGAAGCCGGCGCGCTTCAGTCGGCGCATGCCAGCGGCATCCAGTGAGGCGAGGGGGCGTCCGCGCAGCGTTTCCTCGGCCCGGATCAGGTCTTCGATCTGCGCCAGGAACCAGGGATCGATGTGGGTCAGACGCTGCACCGTCTCGAATGCCATCCCTTCCCGCAGCGCCTGGCCGACGTACCAGAGCCGCAGGGGTCCGGGGTTGGACAGCTCTGACTCGATCGTGTCGGGCGTTGCCGTCATTTCGTCAAATCCGCAGGCGCCGGTTTCCAGGCCGCGCAGGGCCTTCTGCAGCGACTCCTGGAAATTGCGACCGATGGCCATCACTTCGCCCACCGACTTCATCTGGGTGGTGAGCCGGTCATCGGCCTGCGGAAATTTCTCGAAGGCAAAGCGCGGCACCTTGGTGACCACATAGTCGATGCTGGGCTCAAACGATGCCGGGGTAGCCCCACCGGTGATGTCGTTGCGCAACTCATCCAGCGTATAGCCCACGGCCAGCTTCGCAGCCACCTTCGCGATGGGAAACCCGGTCGCTTTCGAGGCCAGGGCACTGGAGCGCGACACCCGCGGATTCATCTCGATCACCACCATCCGGCCGTCGGCCGGATTGATCGCAAACTGCACGTTGGAGCCGCCGGTTTCCACCCCGATCTCGCGCAGCACCGCGATCGAGGCGTCCCGCATGATCTGATATTCCTTATCGGTCAGGGTCTGTGCCGGCGCCACCGTGATGGAGTCGCCCGTGTGCACGCCCATCGCGTCGATATTCTCGATCGAACAGACGATGATGCAGTTGTCGGCGCGATCGCGGACCACCTCCATCTCGAATTCCTTCCAGCCGATCACCGATTCCTCGATCAGGAGCTCCTTGGTCGGCGAAGCCTCCAGCCCGCGCTCGCAGATGGTGAGGAATTCATCCTTGTTGTAGGCGATGCCGCCGCCGCTGCCGCCCATGGTGAACGACGGCCGGATGATCGTTGGGTAGCCCACCTGGGCCTGCACCTGCAGGGCTTCCTCCATGCTGTGGGCGATGGCCGAGCGCGGCGTGAACAGGCCGATCCGTTTCATCGCGACCTTGAATTTCTGGCGGTCTTCGGCCTTGTCGATGGCCTCCTGGTTGGCACCGATCATCTGCACGCCGAATTTTTCCAGCACGCCTTCGCGGGCCAGATCGAGGGCACAGTTGAGCGCGGTCTGTCCGCCCATGGTGGGCAGCAGGGCATCCGGTCGCTCCCGTTCGATGACGCGCTCCACGGTACGCCAGGTGATCGGTTCGATGTAGGTGACGTCCGCCATCTCCGGGTCCGTCATGATCGTGGCCGGATTCGAGTTGACCAGGATCACCCGATACCCTTCCTCGCGCAGCGCCTTACAGGCCTGTGCGCCGGAGTAATCGAATTCACACGCCTGGCCGATGACAATTGGGCCTGCGCCGATGATCAGGATGGATTTGAGGTCTGTGCGCTTGGGCATGGTCTACCTGCAGGGGGTGGCGGCAGCGTGCGCCTTCAGGCGCGCGCTGCCTGCATGAGGGCGATGAATCGGTCGAACAGGGGCGCCACGTCGTGGGGTCCGGGGCTGGCCTCGGGGTGGCCCTGAAAACTGAAGGCCGGCACATCGGTCCGCGCGATGCCCTGCAGGCTGCCGTCGAACAGGGACACATGAGTCACCCGCAGATTGGCTGGCAGGCTGGCCGGATCGACCGCGAAACCGTGATTCTGGCTGGTGATCATCACCTTGCCGCTATCGAGGTCCTGCACGGGATGGTTGGCGCCGTGGTGGCCAAACTTCATTTTCAGGGTGCTCGCGCCAGAGGCAAGACCGAGCAGCTGATGGCCAAGACAGATGCCGAATACGGGTACGCGCCGGTCCAGCAGCGTACGGATTGCCTGAATCGCGTAATCGCAGGGCTCGGGGTCGCCGGGGCCGTTCGACAGGAACACTCCATCCGGCTGGAGCGCGAGCACGGCTTCAGCGCTGGTCTGCGCCGGCACCACCGTCACCGCGCAACCCCGTGCCACCAGCATGCGCAGGATGTTGCGCTTCACGCCGAAGTCGTACGCCACCACCCGGTAAGGCGTCGCACCGACTGGCAGATGTCCAAGCGCAAGGTCCCAGACACCTTCATTCCAGTCATAGGGCTGGGCACAGGTCACTTCCCTGGCCAGATCCATGCCGGCCAGGCCAGCGAATCCACGCGCTGCCGCCAGCGCCCGTGCCTCGTCAACCTCGCCCGCCATCAGGCAGCCGGCCTGGGCACCCTTCTGACGCAGCAGGCGGGTGAGCCGGCGCGTGTCGATGCCGGCAATGGCCAGCACCTGGCGACCGGCGAGATAACCCGGCAGCGACTCGGTGGCGCGCCAGTTCGACATTTGCAGGGGAAGATCACGCAGCACCAGTCCGGCGGCGTGCACGCCCGCAGATTCCTCATCCTCTGGCGTAACCCCGGTGTTGCCGATGTGCGGATACGTCAGCGTGACGATCTGCCGGGCATAGGACGGATCGGTCAGGATTTCCTGATATCCGGTCATGGCGGTATTGAACACCACCTCGCCCACGGACAGACCGGGCGCACCGGCCGATTCGCCACGGAAGACCGAGCCGTCGGCAAGGACCAGGATGGCGGGCGCTGCACTGCTCGGATCGGGGCTGAGAGACGACAAGGAGGACTCCGTGGAGAAGGGATGTGAAAAACGGGAAGGGCCCGTGAGGCCTTTCCCGTGATCTACAATCGTAGCAAATACCACGCCCCCGGGCAAATCCGGCCCGGCGTCAACGCAGTCCGAGGACGTCCTGCATGTCGTAAAAACCGGGCGGGCGCCCCGCCAGGAAAGCAGCGGCCCGCAGGGCGCCACGGGCAAAGGTGGCCCGGCTGCTGGCCTTGTGGGTAATTTCGATGCGTTCGCCAGTGCCGGCAAACAGCACGGTGTGATCACCGACAATGTCGCCGCCACGCACGGTGGCAAAACCGATGGTGGAGGGGTCACGCTCCCCCGTTACCCCTTCGCGCCCATAGACGGCGCAATCCGACAGCGAACGGCCCAGCGCCTGCGCCACCACCTCACCCATGCGCAGGGCGGTGCCGGAGGGAGCATCCACCTTGTGGCGGTGGTGCGCCTCGATCACCTCGATGTCGTAACCTTCCTGCAGCACCCGGGCGGCCGTATCGAGCAGGGTCAGCAGCAGGTTCACGCCAACGCTGAAGTTGGGCGCGAACACCAGGGGCATGCGCTGGCCAAATGCCTCCAGCTCGGTGCGCTGCGCCGGGGTGAAGCCAGTGGTGCCCACCACCGCCGCCCGGCCAAGACGGGCACAGGCTTCTAGATGCTGCAGCGTACCTTCCGGCCGCGTGAAATCGATGATTACGTCAGACTGCCGCAGTGCATGATCGATGTCGTCGGTCACGGCGATCCCCAACGGCGTACCCAGCCCGAGCGCAGCATCCTGACCCAGCACGGGGCAGCCGGCAGGCTCCAGGGCGGCCGCCAGGGTCAGCCGATGGTCGTCGCGCAGACATTCGATCAGGGTGCGCCCCATCCGGCCGCTGGCGCCGGCGATGCAGACGCGCAGCGCCGTCATGGCGTTGCAGCAGCCCGGGCCGGGCCGGCAGCCGCCGTGCCAGCGGCCGTCGCGCCGGCCGGCACCGGCGCAGTTACGCTAGGCAGCGGCGCGGGCACCCCCGAATTGCCTTCCGGCAGGGGCGCTGAGCCTGGCGTCACGACGGCCCCCCCGGCCGCCAGGGTGACGTCTCCGGTCACGGCCTGCAGGCGATCGTCCTTGAACACGCAGGTAAACCGTCGCCACTCGCCGACTTCACCGGATTTACGTGTGTAATACACATAATCCCAGCGATCGGCGTGCAGCACATCGGTGAGCAGGGGCGTGCCAAGGGTCAGTCCAACCTGGTTGCGGGTCATGCCCGGCGTGAGGCGCGACACCATCTTCTGATCCACCACCACCCCCTGCTGGATGCCCAGACTGTAGGGGTGGGGCGTGGATAAGGTGGGCAGGGTGGGCAGTCCAAGACTGCCACAAGCCGACAACAGAAGGACGCCGGCCAATAGGGCGGCGACGCGATGGGGGATCAGGGACAAGGGTGCCATGGTCGACATGATACCCGATAACCCCGATCCACCATGACCGCCGGCGGGTGCGGCGTTTATACTAAAGGCCATTTTTGGCGCGGAGGCCACCATGAACGACGCCCAGAACCTGAAGACCATGGGCCTGAAAGCCACCGTGCCGCGGCTGCGGGTGCTGCAGCTGTTCGAAAGCCAGGCCGACCGGCGCCACCTGAGTGCCGAAGAGGTCTATCGCCTGCTCACGGCAGACGGCATCGACATCGGACTTGCCACGGTATATCGCGTCCTCACCCAGTTTGAGCAGGCCGGCCTGCTGATGCGGCATCATTTCGAAAGCGGCAAGGCGGTGTTCGAACTGAACCAGGGCGAGCACCACGACCATCTGGTCTGCCTGGACTGCAATCACGTCGAGGAATTCTTCGACCCCGAAATCGAGCGCCTGCAGGAAGCCGTCGCGGCCCAGCGCGGCTATCGCATCCGGGAGCATTCGCTGCACCTGTATGCCGAGTGTCTCCGTGCGGACTGCCCACGGCGGCGCAACCCGGAAGGCCGTCAGGCGTAGGCGCTCATCCCGCCGTCCCTGGCTGGCGGCTCAGCAACACCGCTTCAATGGCCTGCAGCCGCGCTGCGCGCACCAGCGCCGGTATCTGCGCCGCACTTTGCGCCGCCGCCGCAATGCCGCCAGCATCGACCCGCTTGGCCGCCCCCAGGGCCTGCAGGACGGCCGCCATCGCAGCGCGGCCGGCATCCGGCGTCATCAGGCAGGCAACGCCCGCCAGCGCTTCCTCCAGCCGCTGCGGCCGGCGCACAGCATCGGCTTTCTCGATCAGCTGCAGCAGGGCTTCCCCGCTGCCCGGCAGCCAGGCTGCCGTGCGCAGCACCTCGCCCTGCTGCACGCACAGCCGGGCCAGATCCTGCAGGGCGGCCGGCCACCGCAGTCTCGCCGCCAGGGGCTCGACCGCTGCCACGCACAGCGCCAACACGGCGATCCGGGGCGCCAGCCCAAGGCCGAGGTCGGCCGCACGCTGCAGGCCCAGTACCACCGCACTGTTTTCATCGGCGCAAGGCGCGCAGCCGGGCAGGCAGACCTCCAGTGCCGCACTCTCGGCCAGCACCGCAAAAAACCGCGCCGGGCGCGCCTCCAGGAGTCCCTTGGCAAACTCCTGCCACACCCGTTCCGGCACCAGGGCGTCGACCTCGCCGGCGGCCACCATGGCCCGCATCAGCGCGCAGGTCTCGTCAGCAACCCGAAACCCGAAGCGGGCCGCAAACCGGGCAACCCGCAGGATGCGCACCGGATCTTCCGCAAAGGCCGGGCTGACGTGCCGCAACAGTCCAGCCCTCAGATCGGCCTGACCGCCATACGGGTCGATCACGGCCCCGCTGGCATCCGCCGCCATGGCATTGATCGTCAGGTCCCGTCGCAGCAGATCCTGCTCGAGGGTAACGCTGGCATCGGCATGGAACTGAAAGCCATGGTAGCCCGGCGCCACCTTGCGCTCGGTGCGCGCCAGCGCATATTCCTCGTGCGTCTCCGGATGCAGGAATACCGGGAAATCACGGCCGACCGGCTTGAAGCCGAGGGCCTCCATGTCGGCCGGCGTGCTGCCAACCACCACCCAGTCGCGGTCGCGGATCGGCAGCCCGAGCAGGCGGTCCCGCACCGCGCCGCCGACTTCATAGATCTGCATGGTCATCGTCCAGCGTGGGTCCGCAGTCGACCGTACCGCGCGCGTCCCTGCTCCGGACGCAAGTAGGCCGGCACCACCAGACGCAGGCTGGCAGGCTGCAGCGCGAGCCAGTCTGGCAACGGCTCTGTGCAGACATTCGGGACCTCCATCGAACGCACGTTGTCGCGCGTCATCAAGGGTACCGGCAGCAGTTCCATCAGGGCCCCCTGCAGGAGGGACAGGGACGGTCCCAGTCCGATCACGGGCCGCCGCACCCCGGTCCATTGCCCTACCAGCGCAATCAGTTCACGCAGGGTGAACACCTCGCGGCCCCCCAGCTGGACGGTGGCACCAACGGCTTCGCCAACCTGCAACGCGCGGACCACGGCCTGCGCGACGTCTTCCACATAGACCGGCTGGAAGCGCGCACCGGGACAGGCCAGCACCAGCACCGGCATCACCTGCGCCAGTTCGGCAAACAGGTTGAGAAACCGATCCTGTGGGCCAAACACCACGGAGGGCTGCAGGATGGTCCAGTCCAGGCCACTGGCGCGTACCAGCGCCTCGGCAGCCGCTTTCGAGCGCAGGTAGGCGCTGGGCGCGTCGGATGACGCACCCAGCGCACTGACCTGAACCAGGCGCGTGATGCCGGCGGCGCGGCACGCTGCAATCAGCGTCGCCACTCCGTCCACATGCACGCGCTGGAAGGTGGTGCGCCCACTTTCATGCAGGATGCCGACCAGATTGACCACCGCCACAGCACCCTGCAGGGCCGCCGTCAGGGCGGCGGCATCCGGCTGGCGGGGCAGCTGCCACGCGTGTACGTCCGGCAGCACGGCTTCTGCAGCCGCCAGCGATTCCCGGCGGGTGAGCACACGGACCGCGTAACCGGCGGCCGTCAGTTGACGCGACAGTGCCTGGCCGATGAAGCCGCTGCCGCCGACCAGCACGATCACCGGACGGGGACTTGTCGAGGGAGGAATGGGCATCAGGTTTACCTCAAGGGTCAGGGAGCCCCCAGGAAAGGATCCTCGGGGGTCTCGGTATTCAGGACGGGACGGGAACTGGCCGGTGCCAGGGCCGCGGCGCCGGACGGTAAGGCGCCGGCGGGTAGCGTGTTGGCGGGTAGCGTGTTGGCCGGTGTGGTGAGGGCCGGACCGTTGACCCCTGGACTGCCTGCCGCTGCCGTGGCGCTGCCGGTGCCACTGGTAGTCGGCAGGACGGCCTCGCGCGGCGCGTCCGGATCACCGATCTCGACCGGGGGCAGGCCACCAGCGGCCCGAACCGTTCCCAGTCGCGCGTGCAGCGACCGCGCAGGCACGCCAAGACGACCTGCGTAGAGATTGGCGTTGGCCATCACCTTCTTGACGTAGTCGCGGGTTTCCGCCACCGGGATGGTTTCGCAGAAGATGGCCCCTTCCAGCGGACGGGCTTCCAGCCAGCGGCGCACCCGGCCCGGCCCGGCGTTGTAGGCCGCCGTGGCGAGCACCGGTTGCCCGAGGTCCTCCAGCACGTGTCGCAGGTAATAGGTGCCGAGTTGGAGATTGATCTCCACCTCGCCCACCCGGGTGGGCCGGAAATCGTGCAGATGCATCCGGCCGGCCACCCACCGTGCGGTAGCCGGCATCAGCTGCATCAGGCCGGCAGCACCGACACGGGAGCGGGCATCGGCCAGAAAACGACTCTCCTGCCGGACCAGACCATACACCCAGGCCTCATCGAGACCCTGCTCCCGGGCGCGCGCGCGGAACAGCTCCCGATAGGGTGCCGGATAACGCAGCGCCGGCTCGGCTGCGGCGCCGGCGCGCTCGGCGCTGGAAATCATGCGGTCGTACCAGGTGACCTGCCGCGCCAGTTCGGCTGCAGCCAGCAACTGCCGCTCGCCCGCCCCCTTCAGTACATACGCCCATTCCTTGCTGCCATCTGGCTGCAGGCCGAGCCGGAACAGGGCGATGGCGCGTTGGATGCCGGGACGGTTGCGCAGGATGGCCACCTCCTCCGGATCGGCCGACCGCCCGGCCGGCAGCACCGGCCGCTGCCCCAATTCCTCCTGGGCGAGCTGTCCATAAAAATCGAATTCGCGCGCCAGCGGCAACAGCAAGGCCTGCGCCTCCTCCCGCCGGCCCTGGGCTTTCAGCGCCCGCGCCTGCCAGTAACGCCAGACCGGTTGCGACGCAAGCGTCTCGCCCATCCGCGTTTCCGCCTGCAGCAGGTCGTCCCAGCTGCCCGCCCGCAGCGCCGCACGCGCCCAGCTCTCCAGCTCGCTGTCGGCAAAGGCCACCGCAATGCCCGGGGCCGGAAGGGGTTCGGCGCAATGCCGGAAATCGGCCAGTGCCGCCGGGTCCAGTTTCTGCATGGCCTGGTGACCGATGCGTGCCCACCCCTGAACGCGGACATTGACCGGCAGGCTGCCTGCCAGCCGCTCCCACTGCTGACGCGCGTGCACCGGGTCCTGCCGGGCACTGCGCTGCAGCGCAAACAGCAGCACGCGCTGCTGTACGGCGCTGGTCAGGCCGGCCGGCCGGTCGACGCGCTGCAGCCAGGTGACGGGGTCGGCAGCAATCGCGTTCCAGGCGGCATCCGGAAAGCCGGGTTCAGCCGGCAGGAAGGCGACGAGCGTGCGTGCCAGGGTCACGTTGTCAGCCTGCAGGGCGAGGTCCAGCCGGGCGAGGATATCGGGCACCCCGAGCTGCCCGGACGCCAGCAGACGACTGAATACGGGCGCGCAGGTTGGGGTGGTGGCACGACCACTCAGCCAGGCCGGGCGGAGGGCCTCAACAGGATCCGGCAGGCCGGCCAGCTGCCGCGCCGACGACAGACCGCACAGCACTTCGCTGTCGTTACCAGAATAGCCCCGGCCATCCTGCAGCAGTTCGGTCCACGCCTGTTGTTGGGCCAGCGCCTTCAACCAGTCGGCGCGCAGACGGTCGGCCAGGGGTCCGTCGCCGGCATGCGCCAGAAATGCATGCACCTCCGCTGGCGCGACGTTGCGCAGCGCCGTGCCCAGGCGCAGTTCCAGCCACCACAGCTGCGGATAGTCCGCCAACAGGGTACCGGCGGTGCGCGGCAGAAGCTTTTCAAGGGCCACAAGGTCACGGGCGTGGAAGGCGTCCAGGGCAGCCAGCAAGGCTTCACCGCTCGATCCGGGTGGTGCCAAACCCGTCGCTTCGGCCTCACCCGGCGGGGCAGACAGCGCCGCCGAGCCGGCCACGGCGTTGCCGGACGATGCTGTTCCGCCACCATTGACCGGGACGAGCGTCAGGCCTGCGGCTGGCCCAGCCGGAAGCGCCCCGGCGGCCGCGACCGACACCGGCGCGGCGGGCTGTTTTGCGGCGTGGACATTGCCAGTACCGGTCAATGCCAGCAACATCAGCACGGGCAGGCGCAGCAGGATGGGGCGCAGGGGCGCAGCGAGGTCAGAGAACAGCGTGAAGATTTCCAGGCAGGCAATGCATTCGCAGCAGACAATCAGAAGGTCGACCCGGTCGGAAACCGTCGCGGATCAGGGCGATGCGCTGATGGCGGGGCTGAGGCCGTGATTGCCATCGACCCCGGTTTCAGCCTCTCCGCCTTGGCCCAGATTATAGGCTTAAACCTGGTGTTGAGCGGCGACAATGCCCTGGTGATTGCGCTGGTGATGCAGCGCCTGCAGCCGCGGCAACGCCGTATCGGTGTGGCCGTTGGCCTGACCGGTGCGGTGCTGATGCGTATGGCGCTGTCGGTCGGCGTGTGGCGACTGCTGGAGCTGCCGGGCTTGCGCCTGACGGGTGGCCTGACCCTGTTGTGGATGGGCTGGCAGCTGGCCAACCCACCTGCGCCGCAGCCAGACGGGCAGGACGGCCCGGGCGATCTGGCCGGGGCTATCCGCCAGGTGATCTGGGCCGACGCCGTGATGAGTGCCGACAACGTGCTGGCCATTGCCGGCGCTGCGCATGGCAACCTGCCCCTGCTGCTGACCGGCATTGCCACCAGCATTCCCTTCGTGGCGCTGGGCAGCGGCCTGCTGGGACGTCTGCTGGACCGGTTTCCCGTCCTGCTCGCGCTCGGGGCCGGGCTGCTGGGATGGGTGGGCGGCAGCCTGGCCGGCGGTGACCCCCTGCTGGACGCCGTCTGGCCCGTGCTGCGAGCCCTGCTGGCACCGGTCGCCGGGCTGATGCTGCTGCTGGCCGGGTGGCGCGCCCGGCGCCATGCGCAAGTGCACCCACACTGAAAAAAGCGCTACCATCAAACAGTCGTTTGAACGGCGACGTCATCCGAACCCTTGCGCGCGACCGGCATGAGCCTAGACCCCTCCTCCCCTGCATCCGCCCCATCCGCCAACCACCCGGCCAGCAACCCGGCCGTCTCGCCGGTGGCATCCGGCGCGGCGCGCACCCGTCTGCACCAGCGCCGCATCCACATGGAAGGCTTCCGCCGCGAGGACGGGCTGTGGGACATCGAAGGACGGCTCACCGATGTGAAGGATTACGATTTCGGGCACATCACCGAAATGACCCGGGCCGGCACGCCGGTGCACGACATGTGGTTGCGGATCACCGTCGATCGCAACCTGATGATTGTCGATGCAGCAGCGCACATGGATTCCCGGCCTTATCCAGGAACCTGCGAGCAGATCACGCCGGACTATCGCAAGCTGATCGGCCTGCAGATCGCGCCGGGATTCAGCAACGCGGTGCGACGGGCGCTGGGCGGCATCGCCGGCTGCACCCATCTCAGCGAAATGGTGGGCAGTCTTGCCACCACTGCGTTCCAGACCCTGGCGGGCGAGCGCAACCTGATGCCGGAAACCGTGCAGCCGCCGCACCTGGACCGGTGTCATGCCCTCGACGTGCGTGGCACCGTGGTGCAGGAGCACTACCCGCGCTGGTACCAGCCCACGCTACGGTGACCGCACAGACGACCGGGGGTTCCCTGTCATCTGCAGAAAACCGCCGAAATATGCGGCAGCGCGGTAAACTCTTGGCCTCTTGCCACAAGCGAGCCATAGAGAATGAAAATTCACGAGTACCAGGCGAAGGAACTCCTTCGCAAGTTCGGGGTGGTCACCCCCCGCGGCATTCCCTGCTTTTCGCTGGAGGAAGCCATTGCAGCGCACCAAACCCTGGGCGGCGGCGTGGTTGTCGTCAAGGCGCAGATCCATGCCGGCGGCCGTGGCAAGGGTGGTGGGGTGAAGGTCGCCAAGACCGCGGCGCAGGTGGCGGAATACGCCGGCCAGATCATGGGCATGCAACTGATCACCCACCAGACCAGCGCCGAAGGGCAGAAGGTGCGTCGCCTGCTGGTGGAAGAAGGGGCTGACATCCGCAAGGAGCTGTACATCGGCATGGTGGTGGATCGCGGCACCCAGCGTGTGGCCCTGATGGCGAGCAGCGAAGGGGGCATGGACATCGAGGAAGTGGCAGCCCACACCCCGGAGAAGATCCACACGGTGTTCATCGACCCGGCCACGGGCCTGACCGATGCCGAGGCCGACGATGTGGCCACCAGGATTGGCGTCCCAGCGCATCTGCTGGCGCAGTCGCGCACGATGCTGCAGGCGCTCTACAAGGCTTTCGATGAAACCGATGCCAGCCTGGCGGAAATCAACCCGTTGGTGCTGACCGGCGATGACCGGGTGATCGCCCTGGATGCGAAGATGAACTTCGATTCCAACGCGCTCTACCGTCATCCCGAAATCACCGCCATGCGCGACCTGGACGAAGAAGATCCGGCCGAAATCGCCGCCAGCAAGTTTGACCTCTCCTACATTTCGCTGGACGGCAACATTGGTTGCCTGGTGAACGGGGCGGGACTCGCGATGGCCACCATGGACATCACCAAACTCTACGGCGGCTCGCCGGCGAACTTCCTGGATGTCGGCGGCGGCGCCACCACCGAGAAAGTCACCGAAGCCTTCAAGCTGATGCTCGCCAATCCCCATGTGGAAGGCATCCTGGTGAACATCTTTGGCGGCATCATGCGCTGCGACGTGATCGCCACCGGCGTGGTCGAGGCTGCACGTCAGGTCAAGCTGAACGTGCCGCTGGTGGTGCGTCTGGAAGGCACCAACGTGGAACTGGGCAAGCAAATTCTGGCGGAGTCGGGACTTCCGATCATTTCCGCATCCAATATGGCCGATGCCGCCGCGAAGGTGGTCGAGGCGGTGCGAGGCTGATATGTCGATCCTGATCAACAAAGACACCCGGGTGATGACCCAGGGCATCACCGGCAAGACCGGACAATTCCACACCCGCGGCTGCAAGGAATACGCCAACGGCGCCAACTGTTTCGTGGCTGGGGTAACTCCAGGCAAGGGCGGTCAGGCGTTTGAAGGCACGCCCATCTACAACACCGTGGCCGAGGCCAAGGCAGCCACCGGTGCCACGGTTTCGGTGATCTATGTGCCGCCGCCGTTTGCGGCTGCCGCCATTGACGAAGCGGTGGAAGCCGACCTCGACCTGGTGATCTGCATCACCGAAGGCATCCCAGTGCGTGACATGATCCGCACCCGCTACAAGATGCAGGGCAAGCGCACCCGCCTGATCGGACCGAACTGTCCTGGCCTGATCACGCCGGACGAAATCAAGATCGGCATCATGCCCGGCCACATCCACAAGAAAGGGCCGATCGGCGTGGTCTCCCGTTCGGGCACACTGACCTATGAAGCCGTCGGCCAGCTGCGTGAGCTGGGGCTCGGCCAGTCGAGCTGTGTCGGCATCGGCGGCGACCCCGTGAATGGCATGAAGCACATCGATGTGATGCGCCTGTTCAATGAAGATCCCGATACCGAAGCCGTGATCATGGTCGGCGAGATCGGGGGTTCCGACGAAGAAGAATGCGCCCAGTGGATCAAGGACCACATGACCAAGCCGGTGGTCGGCTTCATCGCCGGAGTCACTGCTCCGGAAGGCAAGCGCATGGGGCACGCTGGCGCCATCATCTCGGGCGGCAAGGGCACCGCCCAGGAAAAGCTGGCCGTGATGGAGGCCTGCGGCATCAAGGTCACGCGGAATCCGGCCGAGATGGGCAAGCTGCTGAAGTCTGTCCTGAAGTAAGCACCCGGCAGGTTTACCCTGCCCTGAACCACCGTGCGTTCAGGATCGGGGTTACCAGGCCGCCTCGTCGCCTGCCACCAGGGCATTCACTGCCCTGGCCGGCAGGTGACGGTGCTGCCCGGCACTGATGCCGACCGGCCACGTTTCAGGCTGAGGTGCCACCAAACCCGGTTCCGGTGCGGCCACAAGCAACGGCATGTCACGAACCGGCAGTTTTGCCCGGCGGGCGCTTTTCGCGTCGTACATCAGTTCATCTGCCTGATCCAAAGCCTGCTGGGCGCTTGCCGTGCCGGGCGCAATCGCCACCACGCCCACGCTGGCACCCTGATAGTGGAAGGACACACCTGCGGCCTGCACTTGCCCCACCGTGCAGTTGCCAAGCGCCTGTTCAAATATCGCTGCCACCACCTGTGCCGCCTCACCAGGCTCCGGTCCTGGCCCGATCGCCACGAACTCGTCTCCACCGATCCGCGCCAGCAGGTCGGTATCGCGCAACCGGCTTTCGGCTCAGGCACCAGCCTCGGGAGCAGGCTGTGCCGGTACCCAAAGCACATCGCCCTGACCGTGGGCGTGATTCAGCCACCGTGCCAGCACGAACAGCAGGTCGGAAAGGCGGTTCAGGTAATGGGCAACGGCCTGATTGCCGGGTTCGGCCCGAAACAAGGCCACCAGGTGCCGTTCAGCCCGCCGGCACACCGTTCGGGCCACATGGGCTTCGGCGGCAGCCGGATGACCACCCGGCAGGATGAATTCCTTCAGGGCCCCCAGGGGTTCGTTGAAGTGGTCGGTCTCGTGCTCCAGCCGGGTCACCATCGCCTCAGTGATGCGCACATAATCCATCCCCGGCAGGCACAGCTCCGAGCCAACCTCAAACAGCGCGTGCTGGATGCGCACCAGGCAGTCTCGCGCCTGCGCCGGCAGCGGATGGGCCAGCAGCCGCCCCAACAGGGCGTTCAGCTCATCCACATCACCCATCGCCTCAATGCGCAGGGTGTCCTTGGCAATCCGTTCGCCAGTGCCGAGACCGGTGGTGCCGTCATCTCCGGTGCGCGTGTAGATCTGGGTCAGGCGGTGTCCCATCAGCGCGCCACCTTCACGAGGGTGCGGCCGCGGGTACGGCCGGCCAGCACTTCCCCGGCCGTTGCAATCGCCTGCTCCAGGCCGATCTCGGTCACCATGCTGGCCAGCCGGTCAGACGACACATGACGGGCCAGCAAATCCCAGGCCGCTGCGCGGTGCGCATTCGACTGATACACGCTGTTGATGCCATACAGGCAGACCCCGCGCAAGATGAACGGCATCACGCTGGACGGGAAGTCGGCGCCCTGGGCGAGGCCGCACGCTGCCACGGCACCCTCGGCGCGCGTCGACGCACAGGCATTGGCTAGCGTATGGCTGCCCACCGTATCGACGACGCCGGCCCAGACTTCCTTTTGCAACGGTTTGCCCGGCGCACCCAGGGTGGCGCGATCCACCACCCGGCTGGCGCCGAGGCCCGTCAGATAGACCTGCTCTTCCGGACGACCGGTCGAGGCCACCACGGCAAATCCGAGTGACGCCAACAGGGCGATCGCCACCGACCCAACCCCGCCTGCCGCCCCGGTCACCAGAATTTCCCCCTGGTGTGGCGTCACCCCATGTTTCTGCAGGGCCATCACGCAGAGGGCCGCCGTGACACCGGCAGTGCCATGCACCATGGCATCACGGGTACTGAAGGCTGCCGGCAGTCGCAACAGCATGTCTGCCGGCACACGCGCCCGTTCGGCCAGACCGCCCCAGCGCGTCTCGCCGAGCCCCCAACCGGTCAGCACCACGCGGTCTCCCGGGGCCCAATCGGCGTGCCGGCTCGATCGCACCGTGCCGGAAAAATCGATGCCCGGCACCATCGGCCAGGACCGCACCACGGCTCCTTTGCCGGTGATCGCAAGACCGTCCTTGTAATTCAGTGTCGACCACTCGACGTCGACGTCCACATCGCCATCCGGCAGGCCCGCCTCATCGATATCCGCCAGAGTGGCCAGTGTGGTGCGTTCCTGCTGGGTCAGGAGCAGTCCCTTGAAAGTCATCTTGTAGCCTCTTCTCGCGAGCAGGTTGGTTAGGCGGTTGTGCCGGAGAGTTCCCGGTCGATCCAGATCTTCATGCCGTCGGCGTTGAGCCCCAGGTCGATGCCCAGGATGTTGCGTGCCGCCTCCCGGCTGCCCTGCCAGCCCTGGGCGTGCAGCGATGCCAGATAGACGTCGAGCAGGGGCTCATGCATGGCGGCGGCGCCTTGCGCGCTGGCACCATGCTGACGCGCCACCGCCACCTGGGCATCGACCTGGGCCAGCAGGTAGGGTGCCAGCCGCTCGGGATGCAGCACCTCGCCGGCGTGTGTCGGGAACACGGCGCGCGGTGTGCGCGCCAGCAGCCGCGCAATCGTCACATGATAAGGGCCCGGCTCGAACTGGCTGGGCGAGGTGGTCGGCACGATGCAGTGTCCTTGTGGCGTCCTGAACTCTTCCAGGCACAGGCCAAAGGCATCGCCGGTGAACCAGGCGCGGCTCACGGCATCCCAGAAACACAGGTGATGCCGGGCGTGTCCCGGACTGTCCAGCACCTCCAGCCGGCGGCCGGCCAGATCCACGCCATCGCCATCGGCCAGCGCCACCACCCGCTCGGCGGGCACCGGCACCAGCGTGCCGTATTCGCGTTCGGCCACCGCGACGCCGTAGACCGCCCGCACCGCCTCCATCAGCTGACCAGGATCGACCATGTGGCGCACACCGCGCGCATGCACCCCCAGCCTGGCCTGCGGACAGGCCGCCATCAGCCGACCGGCCCCGCCGGCATGATCCAGGTGCACATGGGTGAGCAACACCCAGTCGACGGCTGCCGGGGTCAATCCAGCCAGCGCCAGCCCCTGCAGCAGACGGGGCACGCTGTCATTCACGCCGGTATCGATGAAAGCTGCCCGGCCATCCTGCACCAACAGGTAGGCGGCATCGAAGCCTGGCCGGACGTAGCCGGTGTCGATCACCGTGATGCCATCCGGCAGGTGCCGGAACATCGGTGCAGCGGAACGGGTGGTTTCGGCACTCCCGGATGACGGGGCGGCCGAGGCAGATCCTGGAAGAGACGGAGAAGGCATCTGGATGATCCGGGTAACAGGCAGGCCAGGCAGGCAGGCGCGGCGTACGCGCCTGCGCCAAGGGGGCACATGGGCAAGTGGTTCTGCCCTTCGGCTGCATTATGCCCCGGTTTGCGACAGCCCCAAACGCTGACCGACGGCCAGCGGCCCGGCCCCGTCAAACAGGGCCTGCGTATTGCCGTCGGCAGCCCGGACCGCCACCAGCACCTTGAAGGCTTCGCCCAGCTCAGCCGGGCTGATCAGCTGCTGCAAGGCCGACGTCTGCCGGGTCCAGGCGGCGGTGCCCGGTTGCAGGTCGGCATCCAGTGTGTCCAGCAGCCCTTGATTGAGCAGGAAGGCGCCTTGGCTGGCGTATTCTTGCAGGGTCAGTCCGGCAGCGGCGAGAGCCCGCGCCGCTGCCGTGAAATCGACGTGCGCCGTGACATCCTGCAGCCCGGGCAGGAAAAACGGATCATCGTGCGCGTGGTGCCGATAATGGCAGCGCAGGGTGCCGAGCGGCCGACGGGCATGGAACAGTTCGCGTGCCGGGTAACCATAATCCACCAGCAGTACGACACCCTCGTGCAGCTGCGCGCAGACCGCGGCGAGCCAGGCAGGCGCCGCCTGCGCCAACTCAAACCGGGTTCCCGCTGGCAAGCCGGTCGCCCCGACAAGCCGGGCGTGTGCCACCAACCCGGTGTCCGCAGGACGCGCCTGCCAGGCGAACGCCCCGGCACCATCGCAGACCACGCCCAATTCCTGCAGATCCTGCAGATCCTGATCCAGCCCGGCCTGCAGCACATGAACCGGAAGGGCATCCAGCACTTCATTTGCCACCAGGGCACCCCGCCAGCCCGCAGATGGCGGCGCCGCCAGCCAGATCACCCGCTGCCGCAGGCCGGCGGGCAGTGCGGCCAGGGTCGCCCGTTGCTCTTCCTGCAGGGCGGGACTTGGCTCAAGGATGGCGTACTGGTCTGGCAGCACGTCCTGTTCGGCCAGGGCCGGCAACAGGTGCAGGGCAAGACGGCCGGTACCGGCCCCGGGCTCGAACACCTGGATCGGTCCGCCCCCCTGCAGGCGGCGCAGGCCGGGTGCCAGGGCGCGCGCCAGCGTTCGCGCAAACAAAGGGCTGATCTCAGGCGCCGTGACGAAGTCACCGGCGCGATTGAATCGCGCCGCCCCGGCCGCGTAATAGCCCAACCCCGGCGCGTAGAGCAGCCCCTGCATGAAGCGGGCAAAGCTCAACCACCCGCCGGCCGCCGTGATCTGCTGCCGCAGGACGGCACCCAGCCGGGCACTGTGGGCGGCAGCATCCGGGTCTGGAAGCGGCAGGAGCGGGGCACTGGACAGCATGAAGGGTTCCGGTCTGGTGGCGGCATCCCGTTGATGCCGCCAGCATTATCCGCCCGGCACGGCAGTGGCGGTAGCGAGGCTTGCCCCCCTGTCACGCCCCGGTCATACTCAATTACGCCTGTAACCTACCCCGCCGATTCCGGATGAACGCTGCGCCCTTGGCTGGTGCCCCCCCTGAGGGTCTTCCCCTGATCGGCTTGCCCCTCGTCGGCGTGAGTGCCTGCAGCAAGACCGACGGCGCGCTGCCGTGCCAGACGGTGGGGCTGAAATACATCGAGGCGCTGGCAGATGGGTCCTCGGTGTTGCCGCTCTTGATTCCCGCGCTGGGGGCGCGTCTGGATCCCGTCAGCCTGGTCGCCCAGCTGGATGGCATTTTTCTGACCGGCTCCCCCTCCAATGTCGATCCCGGCCGCTATGACCGTGCGCGCGCCTTCCCGGCAGATCTGCTCGATCCGGCGCGCGATGCCACCACCTTCGCCCTGATCGCTGCCGCCCTGGCAGGCGGCGTGCCTCTGCTGGCCGTGTGCCGAGGGTTTCAGGAACTCAATGTTGCCCTGG
>CAIPBT010000152.1 GCA_903863375.1 uncultured Ferrovum sp. | reverse complement strand
TCGGTCGCCAGCCAGCAGGCAAACTGGATCAGGTCGCGCCGGTAGCTCTCCAGCGTGTTGCGCGCCAGCCCGTCTTCCAGCCAGAGGGCGTCCGAGAACCCGTCGATCAGCGCGGCGGCTGCCGCAGGAGCCACCTGCCGTGGCACCACCGGCATGATTTCAGTGCCCGGCGCGTGCCGCGGCGGCGGCCCGTTCCACTTCCTGACAGACGCGCGCCGTGACCTCGGCCGTGTTCGCGGTGCCGCCCAGATCGCGGGTGGCAACGCCAGCCGCCAGGGTCGCCACCATGGCGGTTTCTACCCAGCGTGCTTCGTCGGCATAGCCCAGATGCTCCAGCATTAGGGCACCGCTCCAGATCTGGCCCAGCGGGTTGGCAATGCCCTGCCCGGCGATGTCGGGAGCCGATCCGTGGATCGATTCGAAACAGGACGGATAGAGCCGCTCCGGGTTGAGGTTGGCCGACGCCCCAATGCCGATCGAGCCCGCGATCGCGGCACCGAGATCGGTCAGGATGTCACCGAACAGGTTGCTGCCAACCACCACACCGAATTGCTGCGGATGGGTGACGAAGCGCGCGGCCAGCGCATCCACATGAAACTGGTCGGCCTGCAAATCGGGGTATTCGCGCGCGACCTGGCCAAAGATCTCATCCCAGAACGGCATGCTGTGGTTGATGCCATTGCTCTTGGTGGCCGAACTGATCCGATGCTTGCCCTTGCTGCGCGCCAGCTCAAAGGCATAGCGGATGATGCGCTCGGTGCCCATGCGCGTGAACACAGCATTCTGCACCACGGTATCGTGCGGCGTACCGGCATAGATGCGCCCGCCCATGTTGGAATATTCGCCTTCATTGTTTTCGCGCACGACGTAGAAGTCGATATCGGCAGGACCGCGACCCGCCAGCGGGGACTTCACACCCGGCAGCAGCCGGATCGGGCGCAGGCAAACGTACTGCTGAAAGCCACGGCGGATCGGCAGCAGCAGTTCCCACAGCGAGATGTGATCAGGCACGCCCGGAAAGCCGACCGCCCCAAGATAGATGGCATCAAAGGCACGCAGCTGGTCGAGACCGTCGGCAGGCATCATGCGGCCGTGTTGCAGGTACCACGCACAGCTCCACGGAAACTGTTCGGTCAGAAACCGGAAGCCGCCGTTGACGCGCGCCACCACATCGAGCACCTGCAAACCGGCCGGCACCACTTCGTTTCCGATCCCGTCACCAGGAATTACCGCCAGGCGGATGTCTCGCATTACCATTTCCTCCGGGAGCCAATGAGGTACTGGGCAGGCTGCGTCCCGAAGCGTCCTGCCGAGAGGGCGCCGGCAGGATTCCGACCCGGGACCGGGCTGGAACCACCCTGCCGCCGCGGTGTCAAGAGCGGCAGTCTATACTTGCCGCTTGTTGCAAGCCAACGACATCCAAAACCAGAACAAGGAGTCTTCATCATGTTGCGTCGCCTTCGTCGCCCGGCCCTGCTGGCCAGCCTGTCCCTGATCGGCCTGCT
>CAIPBT010000151.1 GCA_903863375.1 uncultured Ferrovum sp. | reverse complement strand
CGGTGGCACAATGGCAGGCTGTCCTGAGGAAATCCTGCGCATGAGCCTTGCCGCTGTCCCTGTCCCGCCCGCCGCCCCTGCTCCGGAGCGACGCGATCATCTGCATGTGTCGGCGTTTGGCACCCGGCATGACCCGTACCACTGGCTGCGCGACGACACGCGCAGCGCCCCGGAGGTACTGGCCCACCTGGCGAACGAGAATGCGTATTTCGCTGCGCACCGGGAGGCCTTCCAGCCCCTGGAAGATGCCCTGTACGTGGAGATGCTCGGGCGGATCGAGGAAGATGACAGCAGCCCGCCGGTGTGCTGGCATGGGGACTGGTACTACAGCGTGACCCGCAAAGGATTGGCGCATCCGATCGAGATGCGCCGGCGTGGCAGCCTGGACGGACCGGAGGAAATCCTGCTCGATGCCAACCAGCGGGGTGCCGGCCTGCCCTACTACGACATCGGCAACTGGAGCGTGAGCCGGGACGGGCGCTGGCTGGCGTGGGCCGAAGACCTGACCGGCCGTCGTCAGTACGTGGTGCGGCTGCGCGACCTGCATACCGGCACTGACCTGCCGGACCGGCTGGAGCGTTGCAGCGGCAGCCTCGCCTGGGCGAACGACTGCCAGACCCTGCTCTACGTGCAGAACCATCCCGAGACCCTGCGCAGCTACCAGGTGCGTGCCCACGTGCGTGGCGCCCGACCGGCGCGCGACCGGCTGATTTACGAAGAGGCCGACGAGGCCTTTTACACCGATGTGCAACTGTCGACCTCGGAACGCTATCTAATGATTGCCGTCTCTAGCACGGTCAGCGACGAGGTGCGCGTGCTGCCGGCGCGCAATCCGCGAGCCCGACCGCGTCTGCTCGCCAAGCGCCATCGCGATGTGCACTACGAGGCCGACCACATCGGCCAGGCCTGGATCGTGCGGACCGACTGGCGGGCCCCGGACGGTCGTCTGATGA
Organism: uncultured Ferrovum sp.; assembly: GCA_903863375.1. Classification (GTDB taxonomy): domain Bacteria; phylum Pseudomonadota; class Gammaproteobacteria; order Burkholderiales; family Ferrovaceae; genus CAIVHB01. The sequence goes on along the minus strand of CAIPBT010000151.1, from coordinate 33,956 downwards.
TGGTGCCGGAATGGGCGATCGGCGACCGCTGGCACTGGCAGGAATTGCTGCCCGGCCGTCCGGGCGAGATGCTGGAGAGCTTCGAGCTGTTCCGCAGTTTCCTGGCCGTGGAGGAGCGCTCCGCCGGTATCACGCGACTGCGCGTGCTCGACTGGCAGATGCAGGAACTGCTGCGGATCGATCCTCGCGATGCTGCCGGAACGCTGGCCCTGGAATCGAATCCGGACCAGAACAGCCGGGTGCTGCGATACAGCTATTCCTCGCCAGTGACACCCGACCAGGTACGTGAACGGGACCTCGATACCGGTATCGACACCGTGCTCAAGCAGCAGGTGCTGCCATCCGGTTTCGACCCGACACAGTACGCGGTACGCCGGCTGTGGGCACCGGCAGCGGATGGCGCGCAGATTCCGATCACCCTTCTCACCCGGGCCGATCATCAGCCCGATGGCAAGGGCGCCCTGCTGGCCTACGGCTACGGTGCCTACGGGCACACCATCGATCCCGAATTCCGTGTCAGCGCGCTGTCGCTGGTGGACCGCGGGGTGGCCTTCGCCCTGCTCCATGTGCGGGGCGGCGAAGACCTGGGCAAGCGCTGGTACGACCAGGGCCGGCTGCTCGCGAAGACCAACACCTTCACCGACTTCATCGCTGCCACGGAATATCTGATCTCCGCAGGCTGGGCCGCGCCCGGACAGGTGTGTGCCGAGGGCGGCAGTGCCGGCGGCCTGCTGATGGGCGCCGTGGCCAACCTGCGCCCGGATCTCTACCATGCCATGTTGCTGCAGGTGCCTTTCCTGGACTGCCTGAGCACGATGGAAGATGCCTCGCTGCCGCTGACCACCAACGAATATGACGAATGGGGCAATCCCGCCAAGGCCCACCACTACCGCGCCATGGGGCGCTGGAGTCCTTACGACAACCTGCGGCCACAGGCCTATCCGCGCATGCTGGTGACGAGCGGTCTGCACGACTCGCAGGTGCAGTATTGGGAACCAGTGAAATGGGTGGCGCGGCTGCGTGATGTCAAGACCGATCCCCACCCCGTGCTGCTGCATCTCGACCTGGATGCCGGCCACGGCGGACCGGCCGGCCGCTATGCGCGCCTGCGGGAAATCGCCACCGATTACGCCTTCGTGCTGCACAGCCTGGGGCGGAATGCGCTAACGGTTGCGCCATGATCGAGATCGGCCCCCTCGATCCGGCGAGTGACGCCGCCGCCGCCCTGCTGGCCGCCTCGGATGCCTATCTGGGGGCGCTGTATCCGGCCGAAAGCAACCATCTCGAGTCGGTGGCGGGCCTGCAGCAAGCCCATGTGCTGTTCCTGGGCACGCGCGTGGACGGACAGGTCTGTGGCTGTGGCGCCGTCAAGATCCTGCACGACGACGGGAGTTATGGGGAACTGAAGCGCCTGTTCGTGACGCCGGCAGCGCGTGGTCGGGGCGTCGCCCGCCGGCTGATGGCGGCCCTGGAGCACCATCTGCGGCAACAGGACATTCGCCTGGCCAGACTCGAAACGGGCATCCACCAACCCGAAGCGCTGGCGCTCTACCAACGGCTGGGATACACCCTGCGCCCGCCGTTCGGACAGTATCAGCCGGATCCGCTCAGTATGTTCCTGGAGCGGTCGCTGGAGGACGGCGGGGGGTCCTAGCTAGACGTCGAGGAATACCAGCCGGACGGCGGGGAGGACTAGCCGGACGGCGTCACCGACACGTGCAGGCTAGCCAGCAGGTCTTCCAGCGGCACCGGGGTATGCAGCAGATAGCCCTGAACGGCACCCACGCCGAGATCGCGCAGCGCCTGCATGACCTGATCACTCTCCACGGCTTCCGCCACGGTACGCACGCCAAGCACGCGGGCGACCTCGACAAAGCTACGCACCGCTGCCACATCCAGGGGATTGTCGATCAGCCCGGCCACGAACTTGCTGTCAATCTTGAGCACATCCACCGGCAGGTTCTTGAGGTATCCGAACGACGACATGCCAGACCCGAAGTCATCCAGGGCGATACGCACCCCCAGCTCCCGTACCTGCCGGATGAAACTGGCGGAATCGATCAGGTTGGTCACGGCCACCGTCTCGTTGAGCTCGAAACACAGGCAGTTGCGCAGGACCGGATCGAGGGACTGAAGGGCATCCAGCACGAATGCATGGAAATTGCGGTCGGCCAGCGAACGTGCCGACACGTTGATGCACAGCAAGCCCGGCAGAGATGAAGGTGGCTGCCGCATCAGGAGTGCCAGCACCCGCTGCAGCACCCAGCGGTCAATCCGTGGTGCCAAATGGAAGCGCTCGGCCGCTGGCAGAAAGGCAGCTGGCGCGATCAGCTGGCCACCGACATCCTGCAGACGCAGCAGCACCTCGACCTCATCGGCGTGACCCTGCTTGTCGAAGGACGTGATGCGCTGGGCGTGCAGGGTGAACTGATCAGATTCGAGCGCCTGCTGGATGCGGGCCGCCCATTGCGTCTCGGCCTTGTGCGACAGCAGCACCCGGTCGCTGTCCACCCAGACGTGCACCCGGTTGCGCCCCATCGCCTTGGCGGCATGGCAGCAGGCGTCGGCAGCCTGGAACAGTTCGGTGAGCGAGGGCCAGCGCCGATCGATCGCCACCAGGCCGATGCTGGCCCCCATCCGGAACCGGTGCTCGCCCTTCGCGAAGCGGAATTCCTCCATCGCGGCACAGATCTGCCCCGCCACCCGGTAGGCTTGCTCGGTGGTGCAATAATCCAGGATCACCGCAAATTCATCCCCGCCCAGCCGGGCCAGGGCGTCGCGGTTGCGTACCGCGTCCTGCAACAGGCGGGCGATGTGCACCAGCAGCTCATCTCCGACCAGGTAGCCGCACGTGTCATTCACCAGCTTGAACTGGTCCAGGTCGATATACAGCAGGGCATGCACGCAGCCGGTCTCCTGCGCCTGCACCAGGGCCTGATTCAGCCGGCTTTCAAACTCGGTACGGTTGAGCAGCCCGGTCAGCTGATCGTAGGTGGCGCGGTACTGCATTTCCTGGCTGAGCCGGCGACGTTCGCTGACATCGTGAAACACCAGCACGATACCCAGCACATTGCCTTGCTGGTCCAGGATCGGGGCAGCGGAATCCTCGATGGCAATCTTCGCGCCGGAGCGTGACTCGAGCACGGTGTGGTCCTGCTGGATCGCCGCCCGGCGATGGTCTAGTCCCAGGGTAAAGGGATGGGCCACCGGCTCGCCGGTCACGGCATCCAGGGTGCGGAAGACCTCGGCCAGTGGCAGGGCCTGCACCTCGGCCAGACTCCATCCGGTCAGGCGCTCGGCTGCCGGATTGAGCCAGGTCACGCGACTGTCGCCATCGGTGGTGATCACCCCATCGCCAATCGACGCCAGGGTCACCCGCAACAGTTCCTTCTGGGTCTGCAGTTCCTGATTCGACCGCTCCAGCGCTTCGCGTTGCATGACCAGTTCGGTGATGTCCTTGATGGCCCCCACCATGCGCATGGGGCGGCCGTCCGGTCCGGGACTGACACTGCCGATATTGCGTACCCAGAGCAGGCGTCCGTCATACGTCCGGATGGGTGCCGTGCGATCCCACTGACCGTTGTTGGTCATCGCCTCGTGCGCCACCTGGCGCATCTCCTCGCGATACCCCGGCAGGTACAAGCTGAGCGAGTGTTCCAGGGTGGGCTCGACGCCGTCGGGCAGGCCGGTGATCCGGCGGTAGCCCGCACTGGTCGTGACCCGCCCAGACGGAATGTCGCGTTCCCAGCCACCCACCCGGGCCAACAGCTCCACGCGATGCAGGATGGTCTCGGTCTCGCGCAGGGTCTGCTCGCGTGTCCGCAGGGCCGTGATGTCGAGGTGGGTGCCGAACATCCATTCCGGTTTCCCATCCGGCGTGCGCGTGTTGATCTGCCCACGTGTGAGCAGCCAGACATAGGATCCATCGCGATGCCGCCGGCGGGTCTCCATCTCGTAACGGGGTTCCAGCCCGGCCACGTAGCGATCGCGATGACGAACCGCCATCTCCCGCTCCTCGGGATGGATCAGCTCGACCATCGAGTCTGCCGTGAGTGGCCCCATCTCTTCCAGGGTATAGCCCAGCAGGCTCGCGAAGCGGGCATTGACGATGACCTGCCCGGTGCGGATGTTCCACTCCCAGGTTCCCGCCTGGGTTCCCTCGAGGATGTAGAGCAGCCGCTGACGTTCCTGCAGCAGCGCCTGCTGCGTCTGATACAGGCTGTCGGCAGGCGGCGCCCCGGGCACCGGCTCGGGCTGGCCACGACCCCACACCTGACCGATCAGGCGTTCCACTGATGACCACATCCGCTTCGGTCCGGCAGACCGTCGCGGGGTAAATGAAGCCATGTTCGTGCCTAAAAGTAAATGCCCGCCCGGCGCAAGCCAGGGCGGGAACAGCACATCAAGTCGGGCGATCGGTCAGGGGGTCACGCCCCCTTTTCTAGTTTCTAGTCGTGGTTCAATGATAGTCCACTGGTTCGGCAGGTTTCTTAACGTCAGAACTGGGCCTCCGTCAGCGCCACCACACTGTCGCCGCCCTCCGTGATTGCCTGGGCCAGACCAGCGCATTCGGCCAGCACGTGCTCGGCAAAAAACCGGGCCGTCTTGATCTTGGCATCATAAAAGATCGGATCTCCGGTCCCTGCGGCGAGGCCGGCGGCAGCGACCGCCGCCGAGCGCGCCATCAATGCGCCACACAGTACATTGCCGGTGAGCTTGAGGAAGGGCCAGGCGCCGGCGTAGACGGTGGCTGGCTGGGTCGAGCCGGTGGCCAGCACCCAGCGTGCGGCGCAGCCCAGATCGTGCTGCGCGGCGAGCTGGCGGTTGGCGATGGCAGCAACCTCCGGGTGGTCGTGGCTGGCAAGGGCCTGCATCTCTTCATCGAGTTCCGCCAGCAGGGCCTGCATGGCGGCACCCCGGTCACGCAGGAATTTGCGCCCCACCAGGTCATTTGCCTGGATGCCGGTGGTGCCTTCGTAAATGGTGGTGATCCGCGCGTCCCGCAGATGCTGCGCAGCGCCGGTCTCCTCAACAAAGCCCATGCCGCCATGCACCTGCACCCCAAGCGAGGCCATTTCGACAGCCATTTCGGTACTCCAGCCTTTCACCACCGGAATCAGCAGGTCGACGCGCGCCTGGTGCCCGCGACGCACCGCCTCGTCCGGGTGGAATTCCGCCAGATCCATCAGGCTGCCGGCGTAATAGGCGAGCGCACGCGCGCCTTCGGTGCGCGCGCGCATGTTCATGAGCATGCGTCGCACATCCGGGTGGAACAGGATTGGCTGGCGATTGGCAGGGGATCCGCCCGCCGGGGTGCCCTGCACGCGGTCACGGGCGTAGCCGAGCGCCTGCTGGTAGGCACGCTCCGCGATACCAATCCCTTCCAGACCAACCGCGAACCGGGCGGCGTTCATCATGATGAACATGTACTCCAGACCCCGGTTCTCTTCGCCCACCAGATAGCCGATGGCACCCTCGCGGTCGCCATAGGCCATCACGCAGGTGGGACTGCCGTGAATGCCCAGCTTGTGCTCGATCGAGACACAGCGCACATCATTCGGTGCCCCGAGCGAACCGTCGTCATTGACCAGCACCTTGGGCACCACGAACAGGGAAATGCCCTTCACACCCTCCGGGGCGTCGGGCGTGCGCGCCAGCACCAGATGGATGATGTTGTCGGTGTAATCGTGATCACCGTAGGTGATGAAGATTTTCTGGCCGTGGATGCGGTAGTGGTCGCCCTCCGGTACGGCACGCGACCGCAAGGCGGCCAGATCCGATCCGGCCTGCGGCTCGGTCAGATTCATCGTGCCCGTCCATTCGCCGCTGATCATGCGGGGCAGGTAGCGTTCCCGCAGCGCCGGGCTGCCACACAGGCGGATCGCTTCGATGGCACCCTGCGTCAGCAGGGGACACAGGGTGAACGCCATGTTGGCGCTGTGCCACATCTCGCTCACCGGCGTGCCGACCGCGCGCGGCAGGCCCTGCCCTTCGTATTCCACCTCGGCCGTCAGACCATTCCAGCCGGCGCCGACAAACTGGTGGTAAGCATCGCGGAATCCGGGCGGCGTGATCACGCCCCCGGTACCGTCCAGCCGGGCGCCCTGCCGGTCTCCGACCCAGTTCAGGGGCGAGAGCACGCCATTGGCAAACCGCGCGGCCTCCTCCAGGATCTGGTTGACCAGTTCGCCACTGATCTCGCCAAAGCCGGGCAGCGCGGTGATCTGCTCCAGGCCCACCACTTCGTGGATCAGGAACTGCATGTCTTTCAGGGGGGCGTGATATTCGCTCATGGCTGTTGCGGTCTCACAGGGCTTGGGTCAATGCGGGAACGGCCTCGAACAGGTCAGCCACCAGGCCGTAATCGGCAACCTGAAAGATTGGCGCATCGGCATCCTTGTTGATGGCCACGATCACCTTGCTGTCCTTCATGCCGGCCAGATGCTGGATCGCGCCGGAAATACCGACGGCGATGTAGAGCTGCGGCGCCACGATCTTGCCGGTCTGGCCGACCTGGTAATCGTTGGGCACAAAACCCGAGTCTACGGCTGCGCGCGATGCACCGATGGCGGCACCGAGCTTGTCGGCCAGCGCCTCGAGCAGCCGGAAATTGTCGCCGCTTTGCAGGCCACGCCCACCCGAGACCACCACCCGGGCCCCTGCCAGTTCCGGCCGTGCCGAAACGGTCAGCTCACGTCCCTCGAACTGCGTCAGCCCCAGTGCGGGCGGCGCGGCGAGCACGTCGACGGTGGCCGTCCCGCCCTCCGCAGGCGCCGCATCAAAGGCGGTCGGGCGTACGGTCAGAACCCGGACCGGATCCGTGGACTGCACGCGCGCCATCGCATTGCCAGCGTAAATCGGCCGCACGAAGGTGTCCGGGCTTTCGATGGCCACCACATCGGAAATCTGCGCCACATCGAGCAGGGCCGCCACGCGCGGCAGCACATTGCGGCCGAACACGGTGGCCGGAGCCACGATCTGGCTGAAGCCGGGGGCAGCAGCCAGCACGACACTGGCCAGATCCTCGGCCAGTTGCTCTGCCAGGTGGGGCGCATCGGCGTGCAGCACCCGGCTCACCCCCAGCACCTTGGCGGCGGCGGCAGCAGCAGGGCCGGCACCGCTGCCGGCCACCAGCACGGTCACGGCAGCACCAAAGCGCGCGGCGGCAGTGATGGTGTTGAGCGTCGAGGCGCGTAGGGCGCCGTTGGAATGTTCCGCAATCACGAGGGTTGTCATCAGATCACCTTGGCTTCGTTGCGCAGCTTGGTCAGGAGTTCGGCCACATCCTTCACCATCACGCCCGCCTGGCGACGGGCCGGTTCGGCCACCCCCAGCACGCGCAGGCGCGGGGCCGGATCAACACCCAGGTCGGCCGGCGCCAGGGTCTCGAGCGGCTTTTTCTTGGCTTTCATGATGTTCGGCAGGGTGGCATAGCGCGGCGTGTTCAGCCGCAAGTCGGTGGTGATGATCACTGGCAGCGCCGCGGTCAGGGTTTCCAGGCCGCCGTCAATCTCCCGGGTGACGCGCGCCCGGCCAGCGCCGATCTCGACTTTCGAGGCATTGGTGACCTGTGCCCAGCCCAGCAGCGCGGCCGTCATCTGACCGGTCTGGTTGGCATCGTCATCAATTGCCTGCTTGCCCAGGATCATCAGCTGCGGCTGTTCGCGCCGCGCCAGCGCGGCGAGCAGTTTGGCAACGGCCAGGGGCTGCAGATCGACCTCGGTTTCCACCAGGATGGCACGATCCACCCCCATCGCCAGCGCGCTGCGCAGCGTCTCCTGGCTGGCACTGCTGCCAAGCGACACGGCGATCACCTCGCTGGCAATCCCGGCCTCCTTCAGCTTGACCGCTTCCTCCACGGCGATTTCGTCGAAGGGGTTCATGGACATCTTGACGTTGGCCGTCTCGACGCCCGACCCGTCGGCCTTCACCCGGATTTTGACGTTGTAATCCACCACGCGCTTGACGGCGACGATGATTTTCATGCGGGCTCCTCAGAAATGATGGTACCGGACCACGGCATCCCGTCTGGTCCGGTCACGCGCTGCTTGGCAGCTTACCTGACCCACAGTGTACCCAGCCCGGGCGCAACTCGCTCCCCCCCGGAAGGGGGGACCTTCAGGCGACCGAGCGCTGTCCGCTGAGGAAGCCGGCCACCACCGCCAGCTGCTCCAGGGACTGCAGGGCCGGCGCGTGACCGCAACCGGAAAACGTGATGGCCTGGACGTCGGGCCGGATTGCCTGCATGCCGCTGACGATCTCGGCGGTGAGCAGGGTTGACTCGACACCACGCACGATCAGCGCAGGCAGCCGTGTCGACCGCCAGAGCGGCTCCAGGTCGATATCCTGGCGGATATCCTGCAGGGCAGCGCCAATCGCCGGGTCGTAACAAACCTGCCAGCGCCCTGCCGCATCCTCGCGCGTCGTATGACGGGCCAGTTCGGCCCACTGCATGGCGTCGAGACGGCCAAACCCGGCGTTCACCCGGGCCAGGTATTCCGTGATCGCAGCAAAGCTGTCGAAGGTCGGGGCCTTGCCCACGTAAGTGGCCAGTTGCTGCAGGGCGGCGGCAGGAATACGCATGCCGACGTCGTTGAGCACCAGGCTGCGCAGGGGATGACCCTGCATGGCGGCCGCCATCATGCCCAGTATGCCGCCCATCGACGTGCCGACCCAATGCACCCGGGCCACCTGCAGGCGGGCGAGCAGTACCGAGATGTCGTTTAGATACCGCGGATAGCTGTAATCGCTGGCTGCCGGCAGCCAGTCGGACCGGCCCCGCCCCGGCATGTCCGGACAGATCACCCGGAAGCGGGGCGCCAGATAGCGCGCCAGCGCGTCAAAATCCCGGCCGCAGCGGGTCAGGCCATGAACGCATAGCACCACCTCGGGATTGTCGGCGGCGCCCCATTCGGCGTAGGCCATCTGCAGCCACCGTCCGGTGGCTGGCACCGCGACGGTGTGCAGGCGAGGCTCGGCTACGGGCATCATGTCTCGGCTCCGGATCGCGGCGGCAGACGCCACAGCCCATCGGGCAGCACCAGCAGGTCGACCGGCAGGTCGTGCGAATCCCGCGGCACGGCGGCCACCAGCTGTTCACGAAACAACGCTGCGACGCGGACCGCGCCCAGCTCGGGCAGGGCAAGCAAGCGATCGTAGAATCCGGCGCCGTAGCCCATCCGTCCGCCGGCCAGGTCGAAGGCAACCCCAGGCACCAGCACCAGATCAATGTCCGCCAGCGGGACAAGCGGGCAGCACTGTGGATCGGGTTCCTGCAAATCCCAGACGCCGGCCAGCAGGTCGGTGGTCAGATTGCTCACCCGACGCACCTCCAGGCGATGCTCGGCGCGCAGCATGCGGGGCAGGACCAAGGTACGACCGGAGGCAAGTGCCATGGCAGCCAGCGGTCGCGGATCGTATTCACTGCGAATCCCGAGATAGAGCAGTACGGTACGCGCTGCCTGCCATTCCGGCAGCGACTGCAGCTGCCGGTCCAGCGCTGCGCTGGCGTCGGCGCGGTGCGAGGCCGCCATGCCGTCGCGCCGCCCGATCACGGTGGCGCGCAGGGCGGCCTTGTTGGCGGCCTGGTCCATCATCGGTCCAACAGGGCAAGACGGATCTGCTCCAGGGCAGCGGGATCTTCCAGCGTGGTCATGTCCCCGGGGTCGCGCCCTTCGGCCAGCGCCTGGATGCTTCGCCGCAGCAGCTTGCCCGATCGGGTCTTTGGCAGCACGGTGACGAAATGCACCCGGGCGGGCCGGCCGATGGCCCCCAGTGCCTGATCCACGGCCAGGAATACTTCGCGCTCCAGCGCCTCAGCCGCTGCCGGCGTGGCCGCACCAGCGGCATCGCGCAGGACGGCAAAGGCCACGGGGACCTGGCCCTTCACCGCATCCTGCACACCGACCACAGCAACCTCCGCAATGGCCGGATGGCCGCTGACGGCCTCCTCGATTTCCCGGGTGCCGAGCCGGTGTCCGGCGGTATTGATCACATCGTCGGTGCGCCCGAGGATGAAGTAATACCCGTCTTCATCGGCCACGCCCCAATCGAAGGACGAATAGACCTGCTGGCCGGAAAACGACGAGAAATACGTCGACACGAAGCGCGCATCATCGCCCCAGACGGTGGACAGGCAGCCGGGTGGCAGCGGCGGCCGGATGGCCACCACGCCCTTCTGGCCCACCGGCACCGGATGACCATCGGGATCGAGCAGTTGCACGTCGAAGCCATACACCGGAAAACTGGGACTGCCGAACTTGCGTGGGGTGTCGGCCACCCCGGGCATGGCCGAGAGGATCGGCCAGCCGGTTTCGGTCTGCCAGTAATTGTCCGTGACCGGCACCTGCAGGCTGTCGGAAATCCAGCGCGCGGTCGGCTCATCGAGTGGCTCGCCGGCCAGATACAGGCCGCGCAGCGACGACGTGTCGTAGCGTGACAACCAGGCCGGATCCTGCTTCTTGAGCACCCGGATGGCGGTCGGCGAACTGAACATCACAGTCACCTTGAAGCGCTCCACCAGGCGCCACAGGATGCCGGCATCGGGGCGGATCGGCAGTCCTTCGTAGACCACCGTGGTCATGCCATGGATCAGCGGCGCGTAGACGATGTAGGAATGCCCGACCACCCAGCCGATGTCGGAGGTGGTGAACATAGCCTCGCCCGGCTGCCCGCCATAGATGTACTTCATCGAGGCTGCCAGGGCGACCGCGTACCCTGCCGTATCGCGCTGTACCCCTTTGGGCCGGCCGGTGGTGCCCGACGTGTAGAGGATGTAGGACGGGGCATCGCCGGGCAGCCAGACCACCGGCACCTCGCGCTGTCCGACGCTGGCCATCGCTTCGGCATAATCGACGTCCCGGCCTGCCACCCGGCTGCTGTCCGCATCCAGTCCGCGATCGATCACCAGTACCTTGGCCGGGGGATGCGCTGCCGCAGCCAGTGCGGCATCCACCAGCGGCTTGTAGGGAATCATGCGACCACCGCGCATGCCGGCGTCGGCGGTAACGAGCACGGTCGGCCGGGCATCATCGATCCGCGTCGCCAGGCTGGCCGACGCAAACCCCCCGAACACCACCGAATGGATCGCGCCGATGCGGGCACACGCCAGCATCGCCACCAGGGCTTCGGCAATCATCGGCAGGTACAGGATCACCCGGTCGCCGGTGCGCACCCCCAGATCCTGCAGCACGCCAGCGCAGCGCTGCACCTCAGCATGCAATTCGCGGTAGGTCCAGGTGAACTCCCGCCCGGTTTCGGTGGAGACATAGGCCAGGGCGGCCTGGTCACCCCGGGTGGCCAGATGCCGGTCCACCGCGTTGTGGCACAGGTTGGTGCGGCCTTCGGGGTACCAGCGGGCGAAGGGCAGGCGACTGTCGTCCAACGCCCGCGTGGGCGGGGTCTGCCAGTCGATCAGACTGGCCTGTTCCAGCCAGAACGCCTCACGATCTTCAATCGAACGTTGGTGGAAGGCGCGGACGGCCGCTGTACTCATGGGTCGATCTCCTCTCTCCGGATGGCACGGGGCGGCTCTGCGTCCGCCTCCGCTCAGGCTGCTGCTTCGCGCCAGGTGACCGACTGCATTTCCTGCAGGCGGCTCACCGTACGCACAAATTCACCGCTCATCCGGCCTTCCGGATAGAGCTGCTCAAGCGCGCACTCAGCCGAGAGGGCGAGGGGCACGTGATGGTCGTACAGGATGTCGATCAGCCAGGTGAAACGGCGAGCCTCGGCCGCCATGGCCGGCGTCATGCGCGGCACCCCGGAGACGATCACCAGGACATGCTGCTCGGCCAGTTGCAGGTAGTCGAGCTGACTGCGCGCCGTACCGCACAGGGTCGCGAAATCAAACCATATCACGCCGGCCGCCTGCCCCCGGCACGCCAGGGTGCGACCGAGCACGGTGACCGTGCCACTCACGGCATGGCGCCCGGCGGCCTGCAGGAACAGTTCCCCCAGGGCGACGTCGGCCCAGACATCCAGCGGCGCAAAAAATACCTGGTCGCGGTCGAGGACCCGGCGCCGGTGATCCACGCCGCCATCCACGCAGAGGACATCCACCTGCCCTTCCAGCAGCGCAATCGCCGGCAGGAAGCGTTCACGCTGCAGCCCATCGGGGTACAAGCCAGAGGGGGGATAGTTGCTGGTGATCACCAGCACCACACCATGCGCCGCAAGACCGGCCAGCAGGCGTGCCAGGATCATGGCATCAGCAATGTCGCTGACGTGGAATTCGTCAAAACACAGCACACGGTTGGCGCGCGCAATGTCGGCCGCCACCCCGGCCAGGGGGTCGGCCTCGTCCGCACGGGCACGCAGCGCCGCATGCACGTCGCGCATGAAGACGTGAAAGTGCACCCGGCACTTGCGCCGGTACGGCAGGCCGGCAAAAAACGCGTCCATCAGCGCCGACTTGCCACGGCCAACCCCGCCCCACAGATACAACCCTCGCGGCGGTTGCTGCTGATGCCGCTGCAACGTACGCGCGATCAGGCCGCGCGGGCGGCGCTTGAAGGCAATCAACGCCAGATGCAGGGCCTGCAGCCGCTCCACGGCGTTGGCCTGTGCCGCGTCGGGCTCAAAACCGGCGGTCTGCCGGAATTCCGCGTACCAGCGCGCCGGCTCCGGACCCGAGGCCAGGGCGGCCTCTGCCGGAGCCAAGGGAGGAGCCAGCCCCGCCATCACATGTTCAGCGCGCGACCATCGACGGCGAGGGCAGCCTCGTGAAACACCTCACCCAACGAAGGATGGGCGTGCACGATGCGGGCGATGTCTTCGCTGCTGGCACCAAATTCCATCGCCACCACGGCCTCGCTGATCAGCTCCGAAGCAAACGGGCCGATGATGTGCACGCCGAGGATGCGGTCGGTCTTGCGGTCGGCCAGCATCTTGACGAAACCGGCGGTCTCGCCCAGGCCCTTGGCCCGACCATTGGCAGCAAACGGGAAACTACCGGCACGATAGTCCACCCCGGCGGCTTTGAGCTGCTGCTCGTTCTGTCCCACCCAGGCGATTTCCGGCGCGGTATAGATCACCCAGGGAATCGTGTTGAAGTCGATGTGCGTCTTCTGCCCGGCGATCTGCTCGGCCACGGCAACGCCCTCTTCCTCGGCCTTGTGCGCGAGCATCGGTCCGCGCACCACATCACCCAAGGCCCACACACCCGGGACCGTCGTGCGGCAGTGGTCATCCACCGGAACGTAACCACGGCTGTCGACGGCCAGACCAATGCGGTCCAGCTGCAGGCCATCGGTGAACGGCACCCGGCCAACCGCCACGATCAGTTTGTCGACCTCGAGCGTGCTGGTCTTGCCGCCCTGCTCATAGCTCACCGTCAGGCCCTTCTTGCCCTGCTTCACGCCGGTAACCTTGGCGCCGAGTTCCAGGCGCATGCCCTGTTCCTTGGTGAAGATCTTGTGCGCTTCCTTCGCCACCTGCTCATCGGCTGCCAGCAGGAAACCGTCCATGGCTTCCAGCAGCGTGACTTCGGCACCGAGCCGGCCCCAGACGCTGCCCATCTCCAGGCCAATCACGCCGGAACCGATCACGCCCAGACGCTTCGGCACTTCTGCCAGCGCCAGGGCCCCGGCATTGTCGAGAATGTTGATCTGGTCGACAGGGGCAGCCGGTATCGCCCGCGGCACCGAACCCGTGGCAATGATCACCTGGCGTCCTTCCACCCGGGTGACCGACTCTCCGTCCACCGCCTCCAGCACGATCGCTTCGCCTTCGCGCCCCACGAAGCGGCCCAGCCCATGGATCGACGTGATCTTGTTCTTCTTGAACAGGTAGGCAACCCCGCCGGTCAGCTGGTCGACGATCTTGTCCTTGCGCTTCTGCATGGTGGCCATGTCGATCGTCACCGCGCCCACCTTGATGCCGTGATCCGCAAACTTGTGAACGGCGCGCTCGTAGTTTTCCGACGATTCGAGCAGCGCTTTCGACGGAATGCAGCCAACGTTCAGGCAGGTGCCGCCGAGGCTGGGTTTGCCCTTGGCATTCTTCCACGCATCGATGCAGGCCACCTTCATGCCAAGTTGCGCTGCACGCACCGCCGCAATGTAACCGCCGGGGCCACCACCGACGACGACGAGATCAAACATGTTTTGCTCCTTGAAAACGACGCCTGCCGGACTGGCGGGCGCGGGTCCGTCCCGCGTTGCCGCAGGACGGGGATTGCCGCTTCCGGCGGGCGCGGTTGTTTACAGGTCGAGCAGCAGGCGCGCCGGGTCTTCCAGCGCTTCCTTGATGGCGACGAGCGTCAGCACCGCCTCACGACCATCGATGATGCGATGGTCATACGACATGGCGAGGTAGTTCATCGGCCGGATCACGATCTGGCCATTCTCGACCACCGGGCGCTCCTTGGTGGCATGCACGCCCAGGATGGCTGATTGCGGCGGGTTGATGATCGGCGTGGACAGCATCGAACCGAAGGTGCCGCCGTTGGAGATCGAGAAGGTGCCGCCAGTCAGTTCCTCGATGCCCAGCTTGCCGTTCTTGGCCCGCTGGCCGAAGTCATTGATGGTCTTCTCGATCTGCGCGATCGACATCTGATCGGCGTCGCGCAGCACCGGCACCACCAGTCCGCGTGGCGAACCCACGGCAATGCCAATGTCGAAGTACCCGTGGTAGACGATGTCATTGCCATCCACCGACGCATTCACGATCGGATATTTTTTCAGGGCGTGCACGGCGGCCCGCACAAAAAAGGACATGAACCCGAGTTTCACGCCATGGGCCTTCTCGAAGGCATCCTTGTAGCGGTTGCGAAGATCCATCACCGGGGCCATGTTGACCTCGTTGAAAGTGGTCAGGATGGCCGCCGTCGACTGGCTTTCCACCAGACGCTCGGCCACACGCTGACGCAGCCGCGACATCGGTACCCGCTCTTCCGGGCGTTGCGCCATGGCACGCTGCAGGCCGGTCACGGCAGCCGGCGTGGGCGTGCTGGCGAGCGAGGTTGCACGTGCCGGCGCGGCAGGCGCCGCCGCTAGCGCGGCGGCGGGCTTGGCCAAATGCTCCTGCACATCCCCCTTGGTCACACGCCCGCCCCGACCGGTACCGGTCACGTCGTTCGCGTCCAACCCGGCCTCGGCCAGCGCCTTCCGCGCAGCCGGGAGGGCAATGGCATCCCCTGCTGCCGGGGCCGCTGCGGCCGGGGCCGTGCTGGCAGCCGGGGCTGCGCTGGCCACCGGGGCTACGGGCGCCGCGCCCTTGGTGGCAACCGCCTCGGTGTCGATGCGCGCGATGATTTCCTCGCTGGCCACCATGCCGCCATTACCCTTGATGACTTCCACCAGCACCCCGGCGACCGGGGCAGGCAGTTCCATCACGACCTTGTCGGTCTCGATGTCGATCAGATTCTCGTCGCGTTCGACACGTTCGCCCGCCTGCTTGTGCCAGGACAGCAGGGTGGCCTCAGAGACCGATTCCGACAGCGCGGGGACTTTCACCTCAACTAGCATGGGTAACTCCTGAAAATGGATGGGCCGTCAGAAGGATCACTGTTTGCCGGCCTTGAGAGCGGCTTCAATCACCGCTTTTTGTTGCTCATTGTGTTTCGCCAGATAGCCCACGGCGGGCGAGGCAGAGGACGGCCGCATGGCGTAACCGAGATGCTGGCCCTTCACCAGATGCCGGGTCAGATAGTGCTGGATGCGGTGCCACGCCCCCTGGTTGGCCGGTTCTTCCTGGGCCCAGACCAGTTCGCTGGCATTCGGGTATCGCTGCATTTCTGCCGCGAACTGTTCGTGCGGGAAGGGATAGAGCTGTTCCAGGCGGATCACGGCGATGTCGTCGATGCCGCGTGCCTTGCGCTCGGCCACGATGTCGAAGTACAGCTTGCCGCTGCAGGCCACCACCCGCCGCACCTTGCCTTCGTTCAGGGCATCGGCCTCGGCGATCACCGGCTGGAAAGCGCCCTTGCTCAGTTCGCTGAGGTCGGACGTGGATTCTTTCCGCCGCAGCAGGCTCTTCGGCATGATCACGATCAGCGGCCGACGCATCGGCCGGATCATCTGGCGCCGCAGCATGTGGAACAGCTGCGCCGGGGTGCTCGGCACCACCACCTGGATGTTGTGCTCGGCGCACAGCTGCAGGTAACGCTCGAGGCGGGCCGACGAGTGTTCCGGGCCCTGCCCTTCGTAGCCGTGCGGCAGCATCATGGTCAGGCCGCACATGCGGCCCCACTTGGCTTCGCCCGAGCTGATGAACTGGTCGATCACCACCTGCGCGCCGTTGGCGAAGTCACCGAACTGCGCTTCCCAGATCACCAGTTCGCGTGGCTCGGAGCTGGCATACCCGTATTCGAATCCCAACACGGCCTCTTCCGACAGCAGGGAGTCGATGACCAGGAATTCGCGCTGGTTCTCCGCGATGTTGGCCAGCGGGGTATAGCTGCCGGAATCCCACTTTTCCCGATTCTGGTCGTGAAACACGGCGTGACGGTGCGAGAAGGTGCCGCGGCCGCAGTCCTGGCCGGAGAGCCGTACGCCAAACCCGTCCTCAATCAGGGTGGCATACGCGAGGTTCTCGGCCATGCCCCAGTCGAGCGGCAGCTCGCCTTCGCCCATCAGGCGGCGGTTGGCCACCACCCGCTCCACGGTGGAATGCAGCTTGAAGTGTTCCGGGAAGGTGGTCAGCTTCTTGGCCAGGCGCTTCAGGTTCTTCTCGGCCACGGCAGTCTTGGCCTTGTGCTGCCACTGGATGCCCATGTACGGCGCCCAGTCCACCCCAAACGGCGGATTGAAACCCTGCAGCACCGTGCGGTGCAGCAGCTGGCCGGCATCGAGGGCCTCGCGATAAGCCGCCACCATCGCTTCGCTGTCGCTTTCCGGCAGCACGCCGGCCTGGGCCAGACGCTGCGCATACAGACGGCGCGTGCTGGGCAGCTGGGCGATCTTCTTGTACATCAGCGGCTGGGTGACCAGCGGCTCGTCCTGTTCGTTGTGGCCCAGCCGGCGGTAGCAGACCAGGTCGATCACCACATCGCGGTGGAAGGTATTGCGGTAGTCCAGCGCCGCGCGGGTGACCAGCAGCACGCTGTCTGGGTCATCGGCGTTGACGTGGAACACCGGCGCCTCGACCATCTTGGCGATGTCGGTGCAGTACACGGTGGAGCGGGAGTCCCGCGGGTCGGAGGTGGTGAAACCGATCTGGTTGTTGACCACGATGTGCACCGTTCCGCCCGTCGAGTAACCGCGGGTCTGCGACAGCGCCATGGTTTCCATCACCACGCCCTGACCGGCAAAAGCGGCATCGCCGTGCACCAGGATGGCCATCACCTGCTTGCGCTGGGTGTCGCCGCGACGGTGCTGGCGCGCACGTACCGACCCTTCCACCACCGGGTTGACGATTTCCAGGTGGGACGGGTTGAAGGCCAGCGTCAGGTGCACCGGGCCACCGGGGGACTGCACGTCGGACGAAAAGCCCTGGTGATACTTGACGTCGCCGGAAGACAGCTCGGAAGGATGCTTGCCTTCGAATTCCGAGAACAGGTCGGAGGGCAGCTTGCCGAGGCAGTTCACCAGCAGGTTGAGACGGCCGCGGTGGGCCATGCCGATCACGATTTCCTGCGTCCCGGCAGCACCGGCCTGGCGGATCAGGTCATTGACCACCGGGATCATGCTCTCGCCGCCCTCGAGCGAGAAACGCTTCTGGCCGACGTAGCGGGTATGCAGATATTTCTCGAGCGTCTCGGCGGCGGTGATCTGCTCCAGCAGCCAAGTGCGCGTCTTCACGTCGAAGTCGGGCTGGGAACGCACGCTCTCGAAGCGCGACTGAATCCAGCGCTTTTGCTCCGTATCGGTCATGTACATGTACTCGATGCCGACATGACCGCAGTAGGTAGCGCGCACTGCCTGCAGGATTTCCCGCAGCGTTGCGCGCGCAGGCCCCACCAGCGAACCAGTGCTGAACACCGTCTCGAGATCCGCCTCGCTGAGGCCGTGGTAGGCCGGGTCGAGCTCGGGCGTCGGGGCGGGGTCGCGACGACTGAGCGGATCGAGTTTGGCCTGCCGGCTGCCCAGGAAGCGGTGGGCATTGATCAGCTGCAGCACGGCCACCTGCTTGCGGTGCAGCTCAGGATCGCCCTGGGTGGCCAGGGTCGGCCCGCGCTTGGCCAACGACTCGAACTGCTGGATCGTCGGCAGATGCGACACATCGCGCGTCACGCTGCCCGCGGTCTGTGCCAGTTGGTCAAACCAGGACTTCCATTCAGCGGGTACGGCAGCCGGATCCTGCAGATAGGCGTCGTAGAGCTCTTCGATGAACGGCGCATTGGCACCGAACAGGTAAGACGTTTCGAAGTCGCGTTTCATCATGGCGGATTTCCTCCTGTTCAGCGCCGTTTCAAGGATCTCTTGTCAGCCGCGCTCTTGTGCTCGCCGTCCTGCCCCCCAGGCCTGGCGGCCCGGGGTCTTGCGGCAGGCGACCCATCCCGGGCCCCCTGCCGGCCTGCCAGGAGGCAGGCCCGTATCTGCGTCAGCCGCGCTTCGCCATTGGCACCACGTCGCGCTTGACCGCCCCCTGGTACGACTGGCGCGGACGACCGATCTTGTACTCGGGGTCGGAAATCATTTCCGTCCACTGCGAGATCCAGCCCACCGTCCGGCCCATCGCAAACACGGCCGTGAACATGCTGGTGGGAATGCCCAGGGCGCGCAGCACAATACCGGAGTAGAAGTCGACGTTGGGGTAGAGCTTCTTCTCGATGAAGTAAGGATCTTCCAGCGCAATGCGCTCCAGCTCGATGGCCAGCTTGAACAGCGGATCGTCGTGCAGGCCGAGTTCGGTCAGCACCTCGTGACAGGTGCGGCGCATCACTTCAGCGCGCGGATCCATGTTCTTGTACACACGATGACCAAATCCCATCAGGCGGAAACTGTCGTTCTTGTCCTTGGCGCGGGCAATGAATTTCGGCACATTGGACACGTCACCAATTTCGGCCAGCATCTTCAGCACAGCCTCGTTCGCACCACCGTGCGCCGGGCCCCACAGGGCGGCGATGCCGGCAGCGATACAGGCGAACGGATTTGCCCCCGACGAGCCGGCCAGACGCACGGTGGAGGTCGAGGCATTCTGCTCGTGGTCAGCATGCAGGGTCAGGATGCGGTCAAAGGCGCGCACCAGCACTGGGTTCGACACGTACGTCTCGCAGGGCGTGGCGAACATCATGTACAGGAAGTTTTCGGCATAGCTCATGTCGTTGCGCGGATACATGAACGGCAGGCCGGTGTTGTAGCGATAGCACATCGCGGCAATGGTCGGCACCTTGGCGATCAGGCGGTTAGCCGAAATCGCGCGGTGGGCCGGATCGGTGATGTCCAGGCTGTCGTGGTAGAACGCCGACAAGGCTCCCACCACCCCGACCATCACGGCCATCGGGTGGGCATCGCGCCGGAAGCCCTTGAAGAACGACAGCATCTGGTCGTGCACCATGGTGTGGTGCGTGACGTTGGTCTGGAATTCGGCACGCTGGGTAGGCGTCGGCAGCTCGCCGTTCAGCAGCAGATAGCAGACTTCCAGGAAGTCGCAGTGTTCGGCCAGCTGTTCGATCGGATAACCGCGGTAGTAGAGCAGGCCGACGTCGCCATCGATGAAGGTGATGCGTGACTGACAGCTGGCGGTGGCCAGGAAACCCGGGTCGTAGGTGAACATGCCCGTCTTGCCCAGATTGCGGATGTCGATCACGTCGGGACCGATCGTGGCGCCGTAGATCGGCAGGTCGATGCTCTGTCCATCACCCCAAGTCAGGGTGGCGTTGCCCTTGCTCTGCATGTTGTAACTCTCCCAGTAAAACCGATGTAGGACTGCCCGGCGCCCGGCCTTGACTCAAAGGGCCCGCAACAGTGCGAAGATGGCCCCGGTCCGATCGTCCGGGGGTGCCTTGCGTCCCATGGCGATGTCCAGCAGCTCGTTATCCGGCAGCAGCAGCATTTCGTCATACAGCTGCAGCTCGTTTGCATCCATGTGCTCCAGGCGCTGGGCCAGGAACTTCTCCAAGAGCAAATCCAGTTCCAGAAGGCCGCGCCGGCTGTGCCAGCGCGCCCGTTCCCTGGCTTTCGCCAGCATTTCCTTATCCATGCATGCTCCGCTGGCGACCCGCCCCGGAGATCCGGCGCAGGGCGTGCCGCATCAGACCGCCCGCTTGACGAGGGCTTCCTTGATCTTGCCGATGGCAAGCGATGGGTTGAGGCTCTTCGGGCAGACATCCACGCAGTTCATGATGCTGTGGCAGCGGAACAGGCGGTAGGGGTCTTCCAGGTTGTCGAGGCGGGCATTGGTTGCCTGATCGCGGGTGTCGGCGATGAAGCGGTAGGCCTGCAGCAGGCCAGCCGGGCCAACGAATTTGTCCGGGTTCCACCAGAAGGATGGGCACGAGGTGCTGCAGCAGGCGCACAGAATGCACTCGTACAGGCCGTTCAGTTCCTCACGGTCTTCCGGCGACTGCAGACGCTCCTTTTCCGGCGCCACGGTGTCGTTGACCAGATAAGGCGTGACCGAGTGGTACTGCTTGAAGAACTGGCTCATGTCGACGATCAGGTCGCGGATCACCGGCAGGCCCGGCAGGGGCCGCAGTTCGACCGGCTCCTTAAGCCCGAGAAGGGGCGTGATGCAGGCCAGTCCGTTCTTGCCATTGATGTTCATGCCGTCCGAACCGCACACGCCTTCACGGCAGGACTTGCGCAGGCTCAAGGTGTCGTCGTGCTCCTTGATGCGCAGGATGGCATCCAGCAGCATGCGGTCAGTCGACTTCAGCTCGATGTCGAAGTCCTGCATGTACGGCTTAGCGTCTTTCTCGGGGTTGTAGCGATAGACACGGAATTTCATGACGTCACTCCTGGATCAGTAGGAACGAACCTTGGGTTCGAACGATTCGACGGTCAGCGGCTTCAGGTTCACCGGCTTGTACGCCATGCGGCTGCCGTCCATGTACCAGAGGCTATGCTTCAGCCAGTTCTTATCGTCGCGATCCTTGAAATCCTCGCGCGAATGGGCACCCCGGCTTTCCTGGCGCGCTTCGCCAGACACCAGGGTGGATTCGGCGATGATGGCCAGATTTTCCAACTCCAGCGCCTCGATGCGCGCCGTGTTGAAGGTCTTGCTGCGGTCCTTGATGGCGGTGTTGCGCGAACGCGCGGCAATCTCGCGGATCTTGGCCACCCCCTCGGCCAGCAGGCTGCCGGTGCGGAACACACCGCTGTGCACCTGTACGGTCTTGCGCATGGCAGCGCCCACTTCCGACACGCTCTCGCCAGTCACCGTGGTATCCAGACGGGCCAGCCGCGCCAGGGCGAAATCGGCTGCGTCCTTCGGCAGGTCAGGCTGCTTCGGATCATCCTGAATGAATTTGGTGACGTGGTTGCCGGCAGCGCGTCCAAACACCACCAGGTCGAGCAGGGAGTTCGTGCCAAGACGGTTGGCACCGTGCACCGACACACACGCCACTTCGCCCACGGCATACAGCCCCGGCACCACGGCACTGTGGTTGTCGCCCTGCGGCACCACCACCTGGCCGTGCACGTTGGTGGGCACCCCACCCATCATGTAATGGCAGGTCGGCACCACTGGAATCGGCTGCTTGGTCACATCGACGTTGGCAAACTTCATGGCGATCTCACGGATGCCAGGCAGACGCTTGTTGATAGTTTCCGCGCCGAGGTGATCCAGCTTCAGCAGCACGTGGTCCTTTTCCGGACCGACACCGCGACCTTCCTTGATCTCCTGGTCCATCGAGCGCGACACCACGTCGCGGCTGGCCAGGTCCTTCATGGTCGGGGCATAACGCTCCATGAAGCGCTCGCCCTCGGAGTTCAGCAGATAACCGCCCTCGCCGCGCACGCCCTCGGTGATCAGCACCCCGGCCCCTGCCACGCCGGTGGGGTGGAACTGCCAGAATTCCATGTCTTCCAGCGGAATGCCTGCACGCGCAGCCATGCCCAGACCGTCGCCGGTATTGATGAAGGCATTGGTGCTGGACTGGAAGATGCGGCCCGCGCCACCGGTGGCGAGCACCGTTGCCTTGGCCTGGAAAATCATCGGTTCGCCGGTTTCCATCTCCAGGGCGACCACGCCCAGGATGCGACCCTCCTGGTCCTTGATCAGGTCCAGCGCCATCCACTCGACGAAGAACTGGCAATTGGCGCGCACGTTACGCTGGTACAGGGTATGCAGCATGGCATGTCCGGTGCGGTCGGCTGCCGCGCAGCTGCGGTGCACCGGCTTTTCGCCAAAGTTCTGCGAGTGACCGCCAAACGGGCGCTGATAAATGGTGCCATCGGGATTGCGGTCGAACGGCATGCCGAAATGCTCGAGCTCGTACACGCATTTTGCCGCCTCGCGGCACATGAACTCGATGGCGTCCTGGTCGCCCAGGTAATCCGACCCCTTGATGGTGTCGTACATATGCCAGAGCCAGCTGTCTTCCGACATGTTGCCAAGCGAGGCACCGATGCCGCCCTGGGCCGCCACCGTGTGGCTGCGCGTGGGAAACACCTTCGAGAAGACGGCAACTTTTAGGCCGGCTTCGGCCAGTTGCAGCGAGCAGCGCAGGCCGGAGCCGCCGCCACCCACCACGATTGCATCAAACTGTCTGCGAACCAGGGCCATGATCACACTCTCCAGAGGATAGAGACCGTCCACAGCGCGTACGACACCAGGGCGACGATCACCGCCACCTGCAGGGTCAGACGCACACCGACGGGCTGAATGTAGTCCATCAGGATGTCCCGTACGCCAACCCAGGCGTGCAGGAACAAACTCAGGAAGAACAACAGCGACAATACCCGTACGGCCTGGTACGAGAAAAACCCTTGCCAGTCCTCGAACTGCAGCGAGGCATGGGTCAGGAAGAAGGCCGCAAAAACCAAGGTCACCAGCAGCATGACCACCGCAGTGACCCGCTGCATCAACCAGTCACGAAGCCCGTAATGCGCTCCGACAATCACACGATTTACCATAGTGCCACCGCTACGAGAAGGGTAAGGAGGCCACTGACCACCAGCACGGCCTTGCTCCACAGGCGCGTGGTGGCCAGGTCGATGCCGATATGGAGGTCGAGCAGCAGGTAACGGACGCCGGCCAGTGCGTGGTGGGCAAACGCCCACGAGAGCCCGAGCACCACCAGCTTGACCAGCGGCCCCGACAGCTGGAAGCGCAGGTCTTCGAAGCTCTCCTGGGAAGCCAGCGAACCATCCAGCGCTGCCAGCAGCACCGGAATCAGTACCAGGAACATCACGGCACCACTGACCCGATGCAGGATCGAGACTATGCCCGGCACCGGCAGGCGGATTTTCCATAACTCCAGGTGCTTCGGGCGCTTCTTGCTGCTGATGCTAGGGTTTGCCATGGCTCTCTCAAATCGGACAAACGGGATCGGACAAAACACGGGGCAGATGATACTACCGACCGCGTTGCGGGATGACTTCAGGTCACTTCATTGATGTAAGAACAGTTGTCAGTCAGGCACAGCCCGCGCCGCCACTCCACCGGCCGGTCGCCATAGGTATAAGCAACCCGGTCCACGCACAGCAAAGGCGAACCTGCCGCCACCTTCAGCAGCGCTGCCTGGTCGGCGGTTGCCGCCACCGCCTTGATGCGTTCTTCCGCGCGGATCATGGTGATGCCGAAATGTCCCTCCAGAAACCCGTAGAAGGAACCGCGGTGACTGCGCAGGCTGTTTTCTTCCAGCCCTTTGAACAGGGCGCACGGCAGATGGATTTCATCGAGGATGGACGCCACGCCACTGAACTTGAGCAGACGCCGGATCACGAAAATGGTTGCACCGGCGCGCAGGTCGAGCAGGCGCTGTGTGCGCTCGGGTGCGCGCTCGCGGGAGACGCTGAGCAGCTCGCTGCCGGGGAATTCGATGGCGCCGGCATCTGGCGACACCCGCAGGAAGCGGGTGGTTGGGCGCTCCTGGGCATGTGATGCGACAAAGGTGCCCTTGCCCTGTCGCCGCACCAGGATGTTCTCGGCGGCCAAGGCGTCGATCGCCTTGCGCACCGTGCCCTGGCTGACGTGAAAACGGCTGGCGAGTTCTATCTCGCTCGGGATGGCATCCCCCGGGCGCCACTCACCGGCGATCAGGCTCTGGGTGATCAGGATCTTGATCTGATCATAGAGCGGCCGGAAACTTGGAGAAGCGAGTGTCTTCATGATCGTGCGGTGCAGTATACCACCAGCGCCAGCGTAAAATCCAGCGTGTTATATCTTATATAAGTTATAAGTGCTATTGACACGGAAGCTCCTGAAAACTAACATCGAGCCGTCAGAAAGGAGCGAGGACAAGCGTGCAAAAAGACACCAGCCCCGGCGCGCGACTGCGCGCTGCCGTGCAGCAGGAACGCCCGCTGCAGACCGTCGGAACGATCAACGCGTACACCGCGCGCATGGCCGAACGCATCGGCTTTCAGGCGATCTATCTGTCCGGCGGCGGCGTGGCAGCCAACTCCCTCGGAGTGCCAGACCTTGGCATCAGCGGCCTGGAAGATGTGCTGATTGACGTCCGCCGCATCACGGATGCCAGCGCCCTGCCCCTGCTGGTCGATGCCGATACGGGCTTCGGCGGCGCCTTCAACATTGCCCGCACCGTGCGTTCGCTGACCAAGGCCGGCGCTGCTGGCCTGCACATCGAGGATCAGGTGCTGGCCAAACGCTGTGGGCACCGGCCGGGCAAGGCCATCGTGTCGCAACAGGAAATGGTCGATCGCGTGAAGGCTGCGGTCGACGCGCGGGTGGACAGCCAGTTCGTGATCATGGCGCGTACCGACGCCCTCGCCGTAGAGGGCCTGCAGTCCGCCATCGACCGCGCCTGCGCATGCGTCGAAGCCGGGGCGGACATGATCTTTCCCGAAGCGATGACCGAATTGCCTATGTACCGCCAGTTCGCCCGCGCCGTCGGGGTTCCGATCCTGGCCAACCTGACCGAGTTTGGCTCGACGCCCCTGTATCACGTCGACGAATTGCGCGATGCCGGTGTGGGCATCGCCCTTTACTGCTGCGGGGCTTACCGCGCCATGAATGCCGCCGCAAAACAGGTTTATGAAACCATCCGGCGCGACGGCACCCAGAAGGCCGCGGTACCGATCATGCAGACGCGCGCCGAGCTGTACGACTTCCTCGATTACCACAGCTTCGAGCAGAAGCTCGATGCCCTGTTCGCCGGCAGCAAGGAGGCTGAATGAGCACCGAATCCACCGTCACCGCCGTTCCCTTCAAACCCAAGAAATCGGTTGCCCTGTCGGGCACGGCGGCGGGCAACACCGCGCTGTGTACGGTGGGACGCACCGGCAATGATCTGGCCTATCGCGGCTATGACATCCTCGATCTGGCCACCACCAGCGAATTCGAGGAGATTGCCCATCTGCTGGTGCACGGCAAGCTGCCCACCCACGCGCAGCTGGCGGCATACAAGAACAAGCTGCGCGCCCTGCGCGGGCTGCCGGCTGGCCTGAAGACCGCCCTGGAGCAGCTGCCGCCTTCGGCCCATCCGATGGACGTGATGCGCACCGGCGTGTCGGTGCTGGGCTGCCTGTCGCCTGAAAAGGACGACCACAATCACCCCGGCGCGCGCGACATCGCCGACAAGCTGATGGCGAGCCTGGGCTCGATGCTGCTGTACTGGTATCACTTCAGTCACAACGGCCGGCGCATCGAGGTGGAAACGGACGATGACTCGATCGGCGGCCACTTCCTGCACCTGCTGCATGGCGAAAAGCCGCGCGACAGCTGGGTGCGTGCCATGCACACCTCGCTGATCCTGTACGCCGAACACGAGTTCAATGCCTCGACCTTCACGTCGCGCGTGGTAGCCGGCACCGGCTCGGACATGTTCTCCGCCATCACTGGCGGTATCGGCGCACTGCGCGGTCCGAAGCACGGTGGTGCCAACGAGGTGGCATTCGAGATCCAGAAGCGCTACGACAGTCCTGACGAAGCCGAGGCGGATATCCGCGCGCGCGTGGAGCGCAAGGAAGTGGTGATCGGCTTCGGCCACCCGGTCTACACCGTGAGCGACCCGCGCAACCAGGTGATCAAGGAAGTGGCGCGCACGCTGAGCGTGGAACAGGGCGACACCCGCATGTACGACATTGCCGAACGGCTGGAGTCGGTGATGTGGGAGGTGAAGAAGATGTTCCCCAACCTCGACTGGTTCAGCGCGGTCAGCTACCACATGATGGGGGTACCGACCGCCATGTTCACGCCGCTGTTCGTGGTGTCGCGCACCAGTGGCTGGTCGGCCCATGTCATCGAGCAACGCATTGACGGCAAGATCATCCGCCCGAGCGCCAACTATGTCGGCCCGGAAGACCAGGTCTTCGTGCCGATCCAGGACCGGCGCTGACCCGGCATCGCATGAATGCGCCGGGACTGCGTGCCCGGCCCCCCCATCCCGGCAACGGGCCGTCAGGTCTGTGCCGGTGCGCCCAAGAGGACAGGCATGAACCTGCTGCATCGCAAGCCGCTGCCCGGCACCCCCCTGGACTTTTATGACGCCCGCGCTGCTGTCGATGCGCTGCAGCCCGGGGCTTATGCCACCCTGCCCTACACCTCGCGCGTGCTGGCCGAAAACCTGGTGCGGCGCTGCGATCCGGCCACGCTCGACGCCTCGCTGCGCCAGCTGATCGAGCGCCGGCAGGATCTCGACTTTCCCTGGTATCCGGCCCGGGTGGTGTGTCATGACATCCTGGGGCAGACCGCGCTGGTCGACCTGGCCGGCCTGCGCGACGCCATCGCTGCCCAGGGTGGCGACCCGGCACTGGTCAACCCGGTGGTGCCCACCCAGCTGGTGGTCGATCATTCGCTCGCCGTCGAATGCGGTGGCTTTGATCCCGATGCCTTTGCCAAGAACCGGGCCATCGAAGACCGTCGCAATGAAGACCGCTTCCACTTCATCCAGTGGACCAAGCACGCGTTCAACAATGTGGACGTGATCCCGCCGGGCAATGGCATCCTGCACCAAATCAACCTGGAACGCATGTCACCGGTGGTGCAGGTGCGCGACGGGGTGGCGTTCCCGGATACCCTGGTGGGCACCGACAGCCACACGCCGATGGTCGATGCGCTGGGCGTGATCGCGATCGGCGTGGGCGGGCTGGAAGCCGAGAGCGTGATGCTGGGCCGCGCCTCGTGGATGCGCCTGCCGGACATCATCGGCGTCGAGCTGAGTGGGCGGCCGCAGGAAGGCATCACCGCCACCGATATCGTGCTCGCCCTCACCGAGTTCCTGCGCCAGCAGAAGGTGGTGTCGGCTTACCTGGAATTCTTCGGCAGCGGTGCGTCCCATCTGACGCTGGGTGACCGCGCCACCATCGCCAACATGGCCCCGGAATTCGGCTCGACGGCGGCGATGTTCTACATCGACGAGCAGACGCTGAACTACCTGCGACTGACCGGGCGCGAAGACAGCCAGGTCGCCCTGGTGGAGACCTATGCGCGCGCCACCGGCCTGTGGGCCGACAGCCTGACCACGGCGCAGTATCCGCGGGTGCTGCACTTCGACCTGTCGAGCGTGGTGCGCACCATCGCGGGTCCGTCGAATCCGCACAAGCGCGTGCCGACCAGCGAGCTCGCCGCCCGCGGCATCAGCGGGGTGGTGGAAAACGTGCCGGGGCAGATGCCGGATGGGGCCGTGATCATCGCGGCCATCACGAGCTGCACCAACACCAACAATCCCCGCAACATGATCGCCGCCGGCCTGCTGGCGCGCAACGCCCGCCGCCATGGACTGCTGCGCAAGCCTTGGGTGAAGACCTCGCTGGCGCCCGGATCGAAGGCGGTGACCCTGTATCTGGAAGAAGCCGGCCTGCTACCCGACCTGGAAGCCCTGGGCTTTGGCGTGGTGGCCTATGCCTGCACCTCATGCAATGGCATGTCTGGTGCCCTCGACCCGGTGATCCAGCAGGAAATCGTGGATCGCAAGCTGTACGCCACCGCCGTGCTGTCGGGCAACCGCAACTTCGACGGCCGGATTCATCCCTATGCCCAGCAGGCCTTCCTGGCCTCACCGCCCCTGGTAGTGGCCTATGCCATTGCCGGCACCATCCGCTTCGACATTGAAAAGGACGTGCTCGGCCTGAACGCCCAGGGGCAGCCGGTCCGCCTGCAGGATCTGTGGCCGAGCGATGCCGAGATCGACGCCATCGTCGCGCGCAGCGTGAAGCCCGAGCAGTTCCGGCGGGTCTACATCCCGATGTTTGCGGCGCGAACCGACCAGGACACCCGGGTGAGCCCCCTGTACGACTGGCGCGCGCAGAGCACCTACATCCGCCGTCCGCCCTACTGGGAGGGAGCGCTGGCGGGTGAGCGTACCCTGCGCGGCCTGCGGCCGCTAGCGGTGCTGGGCGACAACATCACCACCGATCACCTGTCGCCGTCGAACGCGATCCTGCCCGAAAGTGCAGCCGGAGAATACCTGGCCCGCATGGGCCTGCCCGAAGAAGACTTCAACTCCTACGCCACCCACCGCGGCGATCATCTGACCGCCCAGCGCGCCACCTTCGCCAACCCTACCCTGAAGAACGAGATGGTGCGCGAGAACGGCGTGGTCAAGGCGGGATCGCTCGCCCGGATCGAGCCAGAAGGTCGCGTGACACGCATGTGGGAGGCGATCGAGACCTACATGGAACGCAAGCAGCCCCTGATCGTGGTGGCGGGGGCCGATTACGGCCAAGGCTCGTCGCGCGACTGGGCGGCCAAGGGCGTGCGTCTGGCGGGGGTGGAGGCGATCGTGGCCGAAGGCTTCGAGCGCATCCACCGCACCAACCTGATCGGCATGGGGGTGCTGCCGCTGGAATTCCTGCCCGGCACCACGCGCCTGACCCTGGCTATCGACGGCACCGAAACCTTCGATGTGCTGGGCGCGCGCGAACCGCGCAGCACGCTCACGCTGGTGATCCACCGGAACAATGGGGAACGGGTGGCGGTGCCGGTCACCTGCCGCCTCGATACCGCCGAAGAAGTCTCGATCTATGAAGCGGGTGGGGTGCTGCAGCGCTTCGCCCAGGATTTCCTGGCTTCCTCCCAGGCTGCCTGAGTCGACATCATGACCCACGCCTTTGGTCCGCAACTGCGCATTCCCGCCACCTACCTGCGCGGAGGCACCAGCAAGGGAGTGTTTTTCCGGCTGCAAGACCTGCCGCTGGCGGCACAGGTGCCCGGCCCGGCGCGGGATGCCCTGCTGCTGCGCGTGATCGGCAGTCCCGACCCCTACGGCAAGCAGATCGACGGCATGGGCGGGGCCACCTCCAGCACCAGCAAGACCGTGATCCTGTCGACCAGCCAACGGCCAGGGCACGATGTCGACTACCTGTTCGGACAGGTGGCCATCGACCGGGCTTTCGTCGACTGGAGTGGCAACTGCGGCAACCTGTCGGCGGCCGTCGGGGCCTTTGCCATCACCTCGGGCCTGCTCGACGCCAGCCGGGTGCCGCGCGATGGCCAGGCCACCGTCCGCATCTGGCAGGCCAACATCGGCAAGACGATCATCGCGCACGTGCCCATGCAGGACGGTGCCGTGCTGGAGACCGGCGACTTCGAACTGGACGGCGTGACCTTTACGGCCGCCGAGGTGCAACTCGAATTCCTGGACCCGGCAGCCGATGAAGAGGGGGCCGGTGGCTCGATGTTCCCCACCGGCAACCTGGTCGACCGCCTGGACGTGCCCGGCCTTGGCACTTTCCCCGCCACCCTGATCAACGCCGGCATTCCGACCATCTTCCTGAATGCGGCCGACCTGGGCTATCGCGGTACCGAACTGCAGGACGCCATCAATGGCGACCCGGCCGCCCTTGCCCGCTTCGAGACCATCCGCGCCCACGGGGCCTTGCGCATGGGACTGATCGGCGATCTGGCGGAAGCCGCCAGCCGCCAGCACACGCCGAAGGTCGCCTTTGTCGCACCCCCGGCAGACTACGTCGCGTCCAGCGGCAAGACCGTCGCCGCCAGCCAGATCGACCTGCTGGTGCGCGCCCTGTCGATGGGCAAGCTGCACCACGCCATGATGGGAACCGCCGCCGTGGCGATCGGCACGGCGGCGGCAATCCCTGGCACCCTGGTCAATCTGGCTGCCGGTGGCGCGGCCCGCGAGGCGGTCCGCTTCGGCCACCCGTCCGGCACCCTGCGCGTCGGGGCGCAGGCCATCCTGCGGGACGGCCAATGGACGGTGACCAAGGCCATCATGAGTCGCAGTGCCCGGGTGCTGATGGAGGGCTGGGTGCGGGTGCCGGACAGTGCCGCCATCCGCGGCGACACTGGCTCGCGCGCCGCCACCCCGGACGCCCCGGAGCCCCGCCCGTCTGCTGCCGCAAGGCGGTCCTGAGGGTGCCGAAGCTTCACGCACACATAGTCATGTGCCTCCTGTTGAGACACAATCTTTTCCAACCATCCGTCGTTTTTTCCAGCAGGTGATCCCCATGTTGCAAGCCTACCGCCAACACGTTGCCGAACGCGCCACCTACGGCATCCCGCCCCTCCCGCTGACCGCCGAACAGACGGCCGACCTGGTGGAACTGATCAAGGCACCACCCGCCGGGGAAGAGGCCTTTTTGCTGGACTTGCTGACGCACCGCGTACCCCCGGGCGTGGATGACGCGGCCAAGGTCAAGGCCAGCTTCCTGTCGGCCGTGGCGCACGGCGACTTCCCGGTGGCACTGATTTCGCGCGCCAAGGCCACCGAACTGCTCGGCACCATGGTGGGTGGCTACAACGTCAAGCCGCTGATCGACCTGCTGAAGGACGAGGCGGTCGCAGCCGTGGCGGCCGAGGGCCTGAAGAAGACCCTGCTGATGTTCGACTTCTTCCACGATGTCGCCGAACTGGCCAAGGCTGGCAACAGCCATGCCCGCGCCGTGATCAATTCCTGGGCTGCCGCCGAGTGGTTCACCTCGCGCCCGGAAGTGGCGCAGAAAATCACCGTCACGGTGTTCAAGGTGACTGGCGAGACCAACACCGACGATCTGTCGCCGGCGCCGGACGCCTGGAGCCGCCCGGACATCCCGCTGCACGCGATTGCCATGCTGAAGAATGCCCGCGACGGCATCTTGCCGGACGAACCCGGCAAGATCGGGCCGCTCAAGCTGATCGAGTCGCTGAAGGCCAAGGGCCACCTGGTGGCCTACGTCGGCGACGTGGTCGGCACCGGCTCCTCGCGCAAGTCGGCCACCAACTCGGTGATCTGGCACACCGGCGAAGACATCCCCTATGTGCCGAACAAGCGCTTCGGTGGTGTCAGCCTGGGCGGCAAGATTGCCCCGATCTTCTTCAACACCCAGGAAGACAGTGGCGCGCTGCCGATCGAGGTGGACGTCTCGAAACTTGACATGGGCGATGTGATCGACATCTACCCGTATGCTGGCAAGATCGAGAAGAACGGCACGGTGGTGGCCCAGTTCAGCCTGCGCAGCGACGTGCTGCTGGATGAAGTGCGTGCCGGCGGACGGATCAACCTGATCATTGGCCGCAGCCTGACCGCGCGCTCGCGCGAATTCCTCGGCATGTCGGCCAGCACCACCTTCCGCCTGCCGGTGGCACCGAAGGATAGCGGCAAGGGTTTCAGCGTGGCGCAAAAGATGGTCGGGCGCGCCTGTGGCCTGCCGGAAGGCCAGGGCGTACGCCCGGGCACCTATTGCGAGCCGCGCATGACCTCGGTGGGCAGCCAGGACACCACCGGGCCGATGACCCGTGATGAGTTGAAAGACCTGGCCTGCCTGGGTTTTTCTGCCGACCTCGTGATGCAGTCGTTCTGCCACACCGCCGCCTACCCCAAGCCGGTGGATGTGAAAACCCATCGCGAGCTGCCGGCCTTCATCAGCAACCGCGGCGGCGTTGCCCTGCGCCCGGGCGATGGCGTGATCCACTCGTGGCTGAACCGCATGCTGCTGCCGGATACCGTGGGCACCGGCGGCGACAGCCATACCCGCTTCCCGATCGGCATCAGCTTCCCGGCCGGTTCTGGTCTGGTCGCCTTCGCTGCCGCCACCGGGGTGATGCCGCTGGACATGCCCGAATCAGTGCTGGTGCGGTTCAAGGGCAAGATGCAGCCTGGCATCACCCTGCGCGATCTGGTGCATGCCATTCCCCTGTACGCCATCAAGCAGGGACTGCTGACCGTGGCCAAGCAGGGCAAGATCAACGCCTTCTCCGGCCGTATCCTAGAAATCGAAGGCTTGCCCGACCTGAAGGTGGAACAGGCCTTCGAGCTGTCCGATGCCTCGGCCGAGCGTTCGGCGGCGGGTTGTACCGTGCGCCTGAACAAGGAACCGGTGATCGAGTATCTGACCAGCAACATCACGATGCTGAAGTGGATGATTGCCAACGGCTACGAAGACCGCCGCAGCCTGGAGCGCCGTATCCAGGCGATGGAGGCCTGGATTGCCAATCCCCAGCTGCTTGAAGCCGACAAGGATGCCGAATACGCGGAGATCATCGAGATCGACCTGGCCGAGATCACCGAGCCGATTCTGTGCTGCCCGAACGATCCGGATGATGCGCGGGTGCTGTCCGAAGTACAGGGGGCGGCCATTGACGAAGTGTTCATCGGCAGCTGCATGACCAACATCGGCCACTTCCGCGCCGCCTCGAAGCTGCTCGAAGGCAAGCGCGACATTCCCACCCGACTGTGGGTCGCGCCGCCCACCAAGATGGACAAGGACGAACTGACCAAGGAGGGTCACTACAGCACCCTCGGCACCGCCGGGGCCCGCATGGAGATGCCCGGCTGCTCGCTGTGCATGGGCAACCAGGCCCAGGTCAAGGAAGGTGCCACGGTGGTGTCGACCTCGACGCGCAACTTCCCCAACCGTCTCGGCAAGGGATCGAACGTCTATCTGGCTTCGGCGGAACTGGCAGCGATCGCAGCCCGCCTGGGTCGCATTCCGACTGTGGCCGAGTATCACGCCGACATGGGTGTGATCAACGCCGATGGCAGCAAGGTCTACCGCTACATGAACTTCAACCAGATCCCGGAATACCAGGATCAGGCCGATACCGTGGTGATGGGTGCCTGATTCAGGGCGGGATCTGCCATCCGCCGCCACAGCGCCTGCAGGCGTGGTGGCGGATGCGCTGTTCGGCACGGGCCGGCTTCATGCCGGCCTGTCTTTGCTGATGAAAGTTCGCGACCCGGAACTGGCCCGTCAGGCGGCGGCGTTGGTAGCGGCCTCCGATGCCTTCCTGCACGTCGACCAACCCTAGGCCAGCGCGTTACCGTGCCAATCTCACCGTTTCTTGCGGGACTATACCTGTATCCCATCAAATCCTGCAGAGGCATTCCCCTGCAGCAGGCGCAGGCCGGCCCACGTGGCCTGCAGTGTGGCGACATTGTTGACCGCAGCTGGATGGTGGTGGACGCCGACGGTCAGATGGTCACCCAGCGCGAGCACAGCAGGTTGGCCCGGGTCCGGACGGCGCTGGTCGCCGATTCCGCCGGCGTGGCGCGCCGCGTACGCCTGATGGCAGATGACATGCCGGATCTCGACCTGTGCCCGCCACAAGGTACTGTCAGCCGTGGCCCGCCCGGGGATACCGACGACGCCGCGCAGGAGATCGGTGACACCACACAGGGTATCGGCGACACGACGAGGGGTATCAGCGAGGCGGCGCAGGAAGGCTTGCCACGCCAAGTCACCCTGCACGGCCGGGCCGTGCAGGTGCGCTCGTGCACGCCAGCCGCGGATGCCTGGTTTACCCAGGTGCTCAAACGCCCTGTACAGCTGGTCTGCCAGCACCCGGAGGATCTGCGCTGGGTGGCGCCTGGCTACGCCGCGGCGATCCTGGCGCAGACCCTCGCGATACAGGCCGTCCAGGGCATGGGAGTCGATCGGCCGGTAACCGATCCGGCGAGCGCCGCAGCACCGCTTGTCAGTCTGGCCGACGGCTTTCCCTACCTGCTCGCCAACCAGGCCACCCTGCAAGCCCTGGCGGATCGCGGTGTGGACGTGCCCATGAACCGGTTT
>CAIPBT010000150.1 GCA_903863375.1 uncultured Ferrovum sp. | reverse complement strand
GGCGGTGCGCGTCAAGGTAGTTGTCGCCTCGGTCATGCAACTTTCGCTTTATCTTTTCCTCCTGGACTGCCATGCTGACGATGCTGTCGCGTTCGGGGTTCAGGGTCACGGCGCCGATTGGTGACCAGTTGCGTGTGTGGCGCGACCAGCGTGACGGGTTGCGTGCCCGAGCCTGCGTGTAGACCTCATGCCGAGCCGCCAGTATTTCCCGATCGAGTCCGGCGTGGCGCTGGGCCGGGCTCACGTACCGGATCCCGCTGTGGCGGTGATCGACGTTGTACCAACGCACGAAGTCAGCACCCCAGGCGCGGGCGGCTTCCAGGTCAGCGAAGCCCTTCAGTGGGAACTCGGGCCGGTACTTGGCGGTGCGAAACAGGGATTCCGCATACGCATTGTCGTCGCTTACGCGAGGCCGCGAGTACGACGGTTTGACGCCCAACCAGTGCAGCATCGCCAGCACCGTGGTGGCCTTCAGGGTCGCGCCGTTGTCGCCGTGCAGAACCGGCTTGGCGTCCTGCGCAGCGATGCCCTCAGCCAAGGCCGTGCGCTTGACCAGGTGCGCCGCGTGATCGGCATCGTCGGCGTCATGGATCTCCCAGCCCACGATCTTCCGGCTGTACAGGTCCAGGATCAGGTACAGATAGAACCAACAGCCGATTACGTCGGATGGCAAGTAGCTCATGTCCCAACACCAGACCTGGCCCGGCGCCGTCGCGATGTGCGTGCTCGGCGGACGCCCCGCCCGCGGAGCTTTGGCGCGACCGCGATGCATCATCTGGCCGTGCTGATGCAGCACGCGCCGGAACGTCGATTCACTGGCGACATAGGTCCCTTCATCGGCCAGCATCGGCACGATGCGCGCCGGCGGCTTGTCCGCGAAGCGAGGCTCATTGGCAAGGCGCAAGACCTCGGCGCGTTCGTCGTCGCTCAGGGCGTGACTCGGCACGGGCCGCTCGGCTGCGGGCCGGCCATCACCGGCTACCAAACCAACCCCAGCCTTCCAGCGCTGCAAGGTCCGAACGCTGATGCCGGCGAGTTCGCAGGCCACGTCGAGCCTGGCGCCGGCCCGATGGGCAGCGGCAATGTGTTGGGCGGTCATTTGGCGATCTTCGAGTCCGATCATTCGTCCTCGCACTTGTTGAAGATCGCCTCGAGTTTTTTTGAGAGGACCAGCAGGGCAGCAGTTTCTGCCAGCGCCTTCTCCTTTCTGCGCAACTCGCGCTCCAGTTCCTTGATGCGCCGTCGGTCGTGCTTGGTCTCCGACGGGCTGGCCCGCGACTCCTCGGGCGCCGCCAGGGCCTGGATCGCCGCCGTCCGCCACTCGTCCAGCATCTGCGGGAATACGCCATTGCTGCGGCACCAAGCGCTTTTGGTGGCTTCGTCCATGGACGCCGTGGTCACCACAGCTTCCATGCGCGCAGCTGCCGTCCAGGTACGTTCCGTCGCCGGCCGGGCCAGCCGATCACTGCGCCACCGCTCAAGCGTGGCCGCGCTTACCCCGATCTCCAGCGCCACTGCATCCAGCGGTGCACTCTCCGGCGGCAGCAACCTAGCCACCGCTCTGTCTTTGAATCCTTGTCCGTATCGAGCCACGTCTTCCTTCCATCATCGCCCCCGTTGGGTGAATTCTATCCGGGCGACAACTAGTCTGACGCAGGGGGGAGGCTGGCAGGCACACGCGGCGTGGGCCGGTACCAAGGTAATCCGACGCGGCCTGCATCTATCCCCCCAGTACAACCCTGAGTGGTGGGCTGGCCGGTGGGCTGAATCTAAAATCAGCCGTAATTCACTGATTTTATTGAATAAATGG
Organism: uncultured Ferrovum sp.; assembly: GCA_903863375.1. Taxonomy (GTDB): domain Bacteria; phylum Pseudomonadota; class Gammaproteobacteria; order Burkholderiales; family Ferrovaceae; genus CAIVHB01. The sequence goes on along the minus strand of CAIPBT010000150.1, from coordinate 623 downwards.
TGGAGGCGGCGGGAATCGAACCCGCGTCCGCAAGCCCTAAACAGGCAGTTCTACATACTTAGTCACGTGATTTGGTTTAACCCCGGCGGCGTCCACAGACAGACTACGACGAGGCGAGCCACCTTGGATTTAAGCAACGCCAAAGTGGCCCTGGCGTTGCCGATTTTCCTGTAAATGACTGTGCGGCCTGGATTGCTCCAGACTCCGGCCCAGGAAAAAACCGGTGCACAGCCTCACCGATTAAGCGGCGAGGGCGTAGCTTTCGTCGTTGGCGACTATGCGTTTTTCCAGATGGATTTACGAGGTAACCTGGTCCTCGGTATGCCCTGCGCTGCTTCGCAACCTCCGTCGAAACCAGGTCGCCCCCATTTGCCACATGCTGCCGGTGCATCAGGTACAGCTGGAGTCCAACACTCCAACGCGTAGTATGCGCCATCAATCTGCGCATTGCAGCTCCGTTGGTGCCGCTGGCAGGCGCCGCGCATCTTCAGCGCCCGCCGGCCACCGCCAGGATACTGCCGGTGACATAACTTGCTGCATCCGAGATCAGCCACAGCACGCACTGCGCCACCTCATCGGCCGTCCCGGCACGGCCAAGCGGAATCGAGGGGAGCAGGGTCGTC